>JAUWOG010000241.1 GCA_030612305.1 Armatimonadota bacterium
GGGAGACCATGTCTTCGGCGCGGACGACGACACGATGGAAGCGGTCATCGGCCGTCTGCTCCGCGAACGAACCGCGACCCTCGCCCTCACCGAGAGCTGCACCGGTGGCATGATAGCGAGCCGCATAACGGATGTCCCGGGCGCTTCGGACTACTTCCTCGGAAGCATCGTAGCCTATGCGGATGAGGTGAAACAGGCCCTTCTGGGCGTCTCGAGTGACCTGCTCCAGGCCGCCGGCGCCGGGAGTGAGCCCTGTGCGGCAGCGATGGCGGAGGGCGTGCGCTCTGCCCGGACAGCGGATTTCTCAGCAGCGACGACGGGTATCGCCGGCCCTGGCGGCGGAACCGACGAGAAGCCGGTCGGACTCGTGTATGTCGCGGTAGCCGACGAGCGCGGCACCCTCGTGGCGGAGCACAACTGGCCCGGGACTCGCGAGCAATTCAAGCGCCGTGTTTCGCAGATGGCCCTCAACATGCTACGCAAGCGCATTCTCGGCATCATCTGAGGAGTGCGATGACTCTGAGCCGCAGCGCAGACAGGCCCGCCGAGAACCCGACACGTATTCGCCTCTTCTACGGGGTCTATGTTGACGAGGCCCTGCGGGATGCAGTGGTGGAATTGCAGGATCGCTTGCGCGTGCCGGAGCCACGTATCAAGTGGGTCGAGCGGGAGAATCTGCATTTCACGCTACGCTTCATCGGCGACGTGCCGGTGAGCCGAGCGGCCGACTTCGCTGCTGCAGGACGTGCGGCGGCACCGGCGTGCACGAGCTTTGACATGCAGTTGCGCGGCGCGGGAGCATTCCCGTCGCTGGCGAATCCGAACACGATATGGCTGGGAGCCGCCGGTGGGGCAGAGGCGATGATCCAGCTACACCGGGCGCTCTCAGATGTCCTCGACACCGCAGCACTGGCCGAACCGGAGAGCCGTGCGTTTGTGCCGCACTGTACGCTGGGCCGCGTGCGCCAGGGCCGCGGTCGCGAGCGGCGGGAGTGCGGGCAGTTGGCGCAGGCTCTCGAGGCTGAGGCCGAGACGGAAATCGGCACTATGGGCTGCAGTGAGTTCTGCCTCATAAGCAGTACACTCACCAGTTCGGGGCCACAGTATGAGGCTGTAGAAAGCTTCGCTTTGCCGGACCGGTAGCAGCGCGTGCGGACTGCTACGGAGACCGCTGATAATTCAGGGGGCACACCAATGGCCGGGCAAGAGGACCGCAAGAAGAACCTCGAGTTGGCGTTGTCGCAGATACACAAGCAGTTCGGCGAGGGTGCGGTAATGCGGCTGGGTCAGGACCCCGCCATGCTGAAGGTGGAGGTGATCCCGACCGGAGCGCTGAGCGTTGACATTGCCTTGGGCGTCGGCGGCCTTCCCCGTGGCCGCATAGTCGAGCTCTACGGCCAGGAGGGCTCCGGCAAGACGACCCTGGCGCTGCAGGTTCTCGCCAACGCGCAGCGGATGGGCGGCACCGCTGCCTTCATTGATGCCGAGCACGCCTTCCCGCGCGAGCTGGCCGAGGCCATCGGGATGGACCTCGATGAACTGCTCATCTCCCAGCCCGACACCGGAGAGCAGGCCCTCGAAATCACCGAGACGTTAGTCCGCAGCGGTGCCGTGGACGCCATCGCCATCGACTCGGTGGCGGCGCTGGTGCCGGCGGCGGAACTCGAGGGCGACATGGGCGATGCGCATATGGGCCTCCAGGCGCGGCTCATGAGCCAGGCGATGCGGAAGATAGGGGGCGCGGTCGCCAACGCCGGCACCGTGGTCATCTTCATCAACCAGATCCGCGAAAAGATCGGCGTGATGTTCGGCAGCCCGGAAACCACACCCGGTGGGCGTGCGCTCAAATTCTGGGCCTCGGTGCGGGTTGAATTGCGGCGCCGCGAGGCCATCAAGCGCGGCTCTGATATCATCGGCGGCCGCGCCGCGGTCAGAATCACGAAGAACAAAGTCGCCCCACCATTCACCCGCTGTGAGTTCGACATGATCTTCGGTGAGGGCATTTCGCTGGAGGGCTGCGTGCTCAACGAGGCGATCGAGCGAGGCATAGTCGAGAAATCCGGTTCATGGTTCAACTACGGTGACACGCGCCTGGGCCAGGGCCGGGAAAATGCCGTCCAGCTTCTGGTAGAGAATCCCAACTTGATGCTTGAAATCGAGAACCTGGTCCGTGAGGACGCCGGCCTGCCTCCTGTGGAAATACCGACGCCCGAGGCAGAGGAGCAAGACGAGGAGAACGCTGCAGATGATGCGGATGAGTAGCATACTGAGAGGGAAGCGGGGGTGGTAACTGGCCTTGTGAACAGAATAACGGCCATCAGGCCGCAGAAGAAAGACGGCAGTCGTATTTCGATCTTCGTTGATGATGAGTTCCGCCTGGGTTGCTCGGCGAAGTTGGTCAGAGAGCGGGGCCTGGTCGTCGGGGGGGTGCTTGAGGATGAGCAGATCAGGCAACTGCAGGAGACCGACGAGCTAGCTCAGGCGAAGGCGGCGGCTCTGCGACTACTCGGTCACAGGGCACGCACGCAGTCGGACTTGACAAAGCGTTTGCAGCGAAAAAATAAATTTGCCGACGACACCATAGCCAATGCAGTGAACTGGCTGGTTGAGCTAGGCTATGTCAACGACATGCAATATGCCCGCGACCGCTTGGCCGGGCTCGTGCAGGCAGCCAAACTGGGCCGGCAGGGCCTCGTCGAGAAGCTGGTCTCAGAAGGTGTACCCAGAGCCCCGGCCCGGGAGCTAGTTGCCGCAACGGTCAGCGCCGAGGATGAGGCCAAGTGGGCTCAGGACCTCGCGAGCCGAAAAGCGTCGCGCATGGCCGGCAAGCCTTGGCCAGGTGTGAAGCGAAACATCGCTTCATTCCTTCGCCGCCACGGTTTTGAGGGCGAGCATATCTTCAGCGCGTTGGAGGCCCTCGATGTGGACAGCTGAGGGCTCCGGACAGAACTGCAGCAAGCATGTCATAGGCGGGTGTCGCGGCAATCCCTACGGAGGTGCGCAGGATGGTGCCACTCCTTTTTCCATACATGGTAGCACTGGCCGCATTACTGGTGATCTGCCTGGTTTACAGTATTCTCAAGAACACCCAACTGAAGACCGAGATGGCAGTTATGACGCAGCAGTTGCAGCAGCAGTTGCAGCAGCAGAGAGCCGAGCAGGGACGTGCTCTTGACGCACAGCGCCGCGAAATGGACGTGGATGTCAAAGAGCAGGAAATCGCGTTTCGCAAGGTGGTCGAGGAGGAACTGCGCGAAGACCGCGTGGAGATAAACAAGGCCAAACAGCGCCTCGAGCAGCGCGAAGATAATCTCGACAAAAAGAAAGATGAGTACGATCGCAAAGACCAGAGCTTCAATGACCGCCAGGCCCACCTCGACAGCCGCGAGGCAGACCTCGACGAGCAGGAGAAGCAGCGCGACGACGAACTCCAGCGCATCGCACGTCTCACCAGGGACGAAGCGCAGGCCTTACTCATGCGCGAAATCGAGCGTGAGATGACCGACCAGGTCGCCACGCTCATGAGGCGCAAGCGCCAACAGGCGCTCGATGAAGCAGACCACAAAGCCGCCAAAATCCTTGTCAACGCGATACAGAATTGTGCCGTCGAGCAAACGACGGAGACCACGGTATCAGTCGTCAGCTTGCCCAGCGACGAGATGAAGGGCCGCATTATCGGCCGCGAGGGCCGCAACATCCGCTCCTTCGAGCAGGCCACCGGCGTTGACCTCATTGTGGATGACACGCCCGAGGCCGTGGTGCTCTCAGGCTTTGACCCGGTGAGGCGCGAGGTGGCCCGAATTGCCCTCGAGCGCCTCGTCAGCGACGGTCGCATCCACCCGGCGCGCATCGAGGAGATGATTGACAAGGCGCAGAAGGAAATCGCCGAGAAGATCAAGGAGGCCGGCGAGAAGGCCGCCTTTGAAGCGGGCGTCAGCGGCCTCCACCCCGAACTGCTCAGGCTTCTTGGCCGCCTCCAGTACCGCACGAGTTTCGGGCAGAATGTGCTCAAGCACTCCATGGAAGTGTCGCTGCTGGCCGGCCGCATGGCCGGGGAGATCGGAGCCCGTGCCGAGATAGCCCGCCGCGCTGGCCTCCTCCATGACCTCGGCAAAGCCGTTGACGCCGACCAGGAGGGCCCGCACGCGCTACTCGGGGCAGAACTTGCAGTTGACCGCGGCGAAAAGCCCGCAGTCGTACATGCCATCGAGGCCCATCATGACGACGTCGAGATCCAGTCCGTCGAGGCCGCCCTGGTGCAGGCCGCGGATGCCATTTCCGCCTCGCGACCCGGCGCCCGAAGAGAGACCCTTGAGAAGTATATCAAGCGCCTCGAATCACTCGAGGAGATCGCCCGCACCTTCGACGGCGTCGAGAGGGTCTATGCCATCCAGGCAGGCCGCGAGATCAGGGTGACAGTCAAACCCGAGAAAATAGACGACCTGGCGGCACATCGCCTCGCCAGAGGCATGGCCGAACGCATCCAGGCGGAGGTGGACTACCCGGGCCAGATACGCGTCACCATCATCAGGGAGACCCGTTCCGTCGAGTACGCCAAGTAGCCCTCCCGCGCCCAAGCCAAGCCGGCACTTCCTTGCAGAAGTCCGTATAGGATGATAGCAGTGCCGTTGCTGTTGTCGTTCGGAGGGGCCTCCCGCGCCCGGGACAAGATAGTGCTCTGTCACTCGTGACACGTTGGGCAAAGGCGCTTGAGCTTGATCCGTGCGTTTTGGACCGCACCATTCATCAATGGGTGGCTCGGCCTGAGCTTCGCGTCGTTTGCGGAGCTCAGGTGACAATTGAACAAGCTGTGCTTGTTCAATTGTCTGCTTCCAGCCCGAGGTCTTCGGGCGATCTGCATTTGGACATCTCGATGTCGTTGTCACGGTATACCAAAGCCCTCAAATAAACGAACATGTTTGCCGGACACGACACTACCAACAGAGA
>JAUWOG010000004.1 GCA_030612305.1 Armatimonadota bacterium
GGGAGAGGCACGTGCTGGAACTGTTTCGGCCTAATCAGCACTTCGCTGCGCTCGAGGATGTTGACCTCGAGACGCTGGCGGCTGCAGGCATCGAAGGCCTGCTCATTGACCGCGATAAGACACTCACCGCGTGGCGGAGTCAAGATGTCTCGGAGCCGAAGCGACGCTGGCTCGAAGCGGCTATCAAACGCTTCCGCATCTGCATTATCTCGAACACGATTTTCACAAGGGGCGTGACAGCGCTAGGTGAGGATCTGGGGGTCCCGGCCGTGTGCCGGTGGGGAGCAGGCCGTAAGCCATTTCCAGGCGGGATGAGAGTTGCGCTTGCGGCAATAGATGTCCAGCCGCAACACGCGGCACTGATCGGCGACCAGCTCATGACCGATATGCTCGGGGGGAATCTGCTGGGGCTGCATACGGTCCTCGTGGAGCCGGCGCCCGGGAGTGAGTTCTTCGGGACGCGGCTGATGCGCATACTCGAAGGGATGATCGCCAGGCGTCTGCGACTCGTGCCGGAGACGAGCGCGGAAGAGGAATGATGAGGTTGAGCACGGGACCTGACTGGCAGGACTGGTGTGGGAAGATGGACGGAAAGACGACGGTGACCGGCGTCTTCGGCTGGCCGGTCGAACATAGCCTGTCGCCGCCGATGCACAACGCCGCCTTCGCCACGCTGGGTCTGAACTGGGTCTATGTGCCGTTCGCAGTGCGGCCGGAGGAACTGGGCGCGGCCATTTCGGGAGTGCGCGCGCTCGGTGTCCGAGGCATCAATGTGACGATACCGCATAAGGGCGCGGTGATTAAGTTTCTGGATGAGTTGGATGAAACGGCCACGGCCTTGCAGGCCGCTAACACAATTGACATGAGTGGCGGCAAGATCATGGGGTATAATACGGATGGCCCGGGCTTCGTTGCGTCAATGCGTGAGATCGGCTGGGGCGCTTCGGGACGTGCGGCGACTATCATCGGTGCGGGCGGGGCCTCGCGGTCCATCGCCGCCGCCATGCTGCAGGAGAAGGTCACGCGCCTGAGCATCATCAACCGGACAGTGGCCAAGGCCGAGGCGCTTGCAGAGCTGGTGTCTGCCGGAGCCGGAGATGTGGAGGTGCGCTGGGGAGGGCTGACGGGCTCGGAAGCCGAGCAGCAGGTGCGCGATGCCGACATCGTCATTGACTGCACCTCGGTGGGGATGTACCCGCATGAGGCCGTCGCTCCGGTAGTGGCCGAGGAGTGGCTCCATGAGGGGCAACTAGTTTGTGACCTGACCTACAACCCGCTGGAGACGACGCTGCTGAGGGCTGCAAGGGAGCGCGGGGCCGAAGTCCTCGACGGCACAGGGATGCTCGTGCACCAGGGGGCTATCGCGTTCGAGCAATGGACGGGCGAGACGGCTCCGGTGGCGGCGATGCGGAGGGCGTTACTGGCGGCGCTGCAAGGTCGCGGATAGGATGCGTGTCGTTCGGTGCAAGCCGGCCGGGGGCCAGCCTGCAAATAGGGTTTCCTGCGGAAACTCCAGATGCGCTCTGCAAGACGGGAATGGCGTCTCAGCCCTTTGATTTCCCTCTGCCGAGGGGAGAGAGGAAACGGTACACGGGGGTGGGTCGGCAGGCCTTTTGGAGGGAAGCCGCTGCCGCGGAGAATCCAAACTTGCGAAGGAGGGATTTGACTGCGGGAGGGCGAATATCATAGAATATAAATTGGACTACTATCAGTAGAACAACAATGAGAACTGTCCGGCGAGGTGGATGGCCATGCGAAGGCGTCGCCAGCGCAAGATGATAGGTCAGATGCTCGTCGAGAAAGGGCTGATCAGCCCGCAGCAACTCGATGAGGCACTAGATGCACAGAAGCAGACTACGGAGCGTATCGGGCAAGTATTGGTGGACCTGGGCCACATCGAGACGGGGCCCCTCTACGACACGCTTTCGGAACAGATGAATGTGCCATACATTGATCTGACGGCGGACCCGCCGGAGTCGAAAGTGGCGCTGCTTCTGGACAGGAAGACGGCGGAGGACAACAATGCAGTGGCTGTGGGTCGCGGGGATGGTACGATCCGCGTTGCAATGGCCGAGCCGGATGACGTGCTGGCCATTGACGCTCTGAAGATGATCCTGCAGGTGACTATCGAGCCGCTACTTGCGGACCCGCAGTCCATCAGCACGGCGATCAAGCGGACGTATAAGAGCGGGGAGGGTGCGCCGAGGGCGACAGCTGCGCCGGCCGCGGCGGGCGCCGGGATCGCAGGGATGCCGGACATGCAGGCGCTGACGGATGAGATCGCCGGCGAAGATGCGCTCGGTGTCCGTGTTGATGAGGAGGAAACTGACGAGAGCAGAGTGCAGACGGATCGGATCGCGGACATCACCGATGAAGCGCCCGTCATCCGCTTGACGAAGATCATCATCTCCCGCGCGATCGAGGAGCGGGCCAGCGATATCCACGTGGAGCCGTATCAGGACCGGGTGCGGATCAGATACCGGATAGACGGAGTCCTGCACGAGATCATGCCGCTGCCGAAGTTCGTGGCGGCGCCGCTGGTCTCGCGTCTGAAGATCATGTCGGGGATGAATATCGCCGAGCGGCGCGTGCCTCAGGACGGTCGCATCCATGTGCGTCACTCGAGCAGGGATTACGATCTTCGCGCTTCGGTGATTCCGACGACGCTGGGCGAGAAGTTCGTCATGCGGATTCTGGACAAGCAGTCAATCCAGATTGGGATGGAAAGCCTGGGCCTATCGGTGGACATGCTGGGGATAGTCGAGAAGCTCATCGCTCAGCCGAACGGAATGTTGCTGTCCACGGGCCCGACGGGTCGGGGAAGACGACGACGCAGTACTGCATTCTGAACACGATCAACACGGTGGACCGCAATATCATCACGATTGAGGACCCGGTCGAGTACGAGCTTGACGGGCTGGGTCAGGTGCACGTGAACCGGAAGGCGGGTCTGACTTTCGCGATTGCGCTGAAGTACTTCCTGCGTCAGGACCCGGACATTATCCTGGTGGGTGAGATCCGGGACCTGGAGACTTCGGAGATCGCGATTCAGGCGGCGCTGACGGGGCATCTGGTGCTCTCGACGCTGCACACGAATGACGCGCCGTCCACTGTGACGCGTCTGGTGGACATGGGCGTGGAGCCGTTCCTGATCGCCTCGTCCATCATCGGCTCGATGTCGCAGCGGCTTGCGCGTGTGATCTGTGAGGAGTGTAAGGAGGAGTACGAGCCGCCCCGAGATATGCTGCTGACGTTCGGCTTTGACCCGGATGATCCGAACAATGACGGGCTGACGTTCTACCACGGCGCCGGCTGCGGCAACTGCCGTGAAACGGGGTACCTGGGCCGCATCGCAGTGTTCGAGATCATGGAGATGAACCGGGAGATCGGTGAGTTGATCGTCAAGCGCGCCTCGGCAGGACAGATAAAGGAGGCGGCGCTTGCGGCTGGTATGATCACGCTCGGCATGGACGGCTTTGACAAGGTCCGCAGGGGCATCACGACGGTAGAAGAACTGGCGCGAGTTGTTTACACTGCGGGCGCGGCGTAGGTGTAATAGTCGAGACAGAGGAATTGAGTCAGACAAATCCGGCCGCTCGGTTGACACTAAGGGATGAACGAGACACCAGCGCGGTCGCTGAGGCCGGCGGATGACTCGAAGTGCGGGTAGTGGAAAGGACGACGAGTAGATGCCAGGGGCAGAGGAAACCAAGGTAGCTCAACCTGGGCAGCGTTCCGTCAAGAAAAAGGGCAAGCAGGCAATGCCGATCGCGGATATCCACGTGGACGAGTTGCTGGAGCTGGTGGTGAAGCATGATGCCTCCGACCTGCACTTGTGCAGTGGGCTGCCGCCGATAGTGCGGATTGACGGGGAGCTGAAGCAGACGCCGTATGAGGAAGTGGATCCGAGTGTAGTGCAGCGTATGATCTATGACATTCTGACAGACGAGCAAATTCAGCGGTTCGAGACCGAACTGGAGCTTGACTGCTCGTATTCTCTGCGGAACGTTGCGCGGTTCCGTATGAATGTGTTCCGGGATCGGGGGACGGTTGCGACGGCAATGCGACTTATCCCACGCAAGATTCCGACTATCAAGGATCTGGGTCTGCCGGTAGTGTTCGAGAAGATAGCGAAGCGCCCCCGGGGGTTGTTCCTGGTCACGGGGCCGACGGGCTCGGGGAAGTCAACGACTCTGGCGGCGATCGTTGATGACATCAATAGAGAGCGGGCGGAGCACATTATCACAGTCGAGGACCCGATCGAGTATCTGCACGAGCACAAGAAGTCGGTGGTGAACCAGCGGGAGCTTGGGCAGGACACGCACAGTTTCAGCAACGCACTGCGCGCGGTGTTGCGTGAGGACCCGGACGTGTTGCTGGTGGGTGAGATGCGGGACCTGGAGACGATCAAGCTGGCGATCACGTGTGCTGAGACGGGACACCTGGTGATGGGTACGCTGCACACCAACAACGCGGCGGAGTCGGTTGACCGGATGATAGACGTGTTCCCGGCCCAGGAGCAGGAACAGATTCGCGTGCAGCTTTCCAACAACCTGCTAGCGATCGCCTCGCAGCAGCTTCTGCCGCGCGCCGGTCAGCGGGGACGCATAGCAGCCATCGAGGTGATGGTGGCCACCCCAGCTATCCGCAACCTGGTCCGCGAGAATAAGGCCCACCAGATAACGTCAATCATCCAGACGAGTGCCGGCGAGGGGATGCAGACGATGGACCAGGCGCTGCGAGACCTGTACCAGCAGAGTCTGATAACGTATGAGGTGGGTCTGCAGCGGAGCCAGAGCCCGAAGGAGTATGAGAAGCTCTGCGCCGGGGAGACATAAATTCAGGCACAGACATCGGCGGGGTGTCGAGTTCACCGCTACGGAGCGAAGGTTTTTGCCGACCATGAGAATGGCGTGTCGCCAGAGAAGGAGGTGTGCGGGTGCCGACCTTTACGTATTCGGCTCGTGACAACACCGGCAAGGTTGTCCAGGAGACAATAGATGCCGATAGCAAGGACTCCTTGCTCACACTCCTGCGCAACCGCGGTCTGAGCGTGGATTCGGTTGAGGAAGAGAGAGCGAAGAGCAAGGCGAAGAAGAAGGTGGGCGGCTTCAGGCTGTTCGGCGGCAAGGTGAAGATGAAGGACTTCTCGATGTTCTGCCGCCAGTTCGCGACGATGATCAATGCGGGTGTGTCGCTGGTGCGTTGCCTGGACGTTTTGGAGCAGCAGACAAGCAGCCCGCGCCTGAAGGAGATCATCCGGGAATTGCAGATGGAGATTCAGGGGGGGGCGACGTTGTCTCGCTCGATGGCGCGGTTTCCCCGAGTGTTCACGAATCTGGCGGTAGGTCTGGTACGCGCCGGCGAGGTCGGCGGGGTTCTGGACGAGACGCTCGACCGTCTGGCCGCGTTCGCCGAGAAGGACATGGAACTGCGGCGGAAGGTCAAGGCCTCGATGACGTACCCGGTTATGGTGATGATCGTGTCGATCGGCATCGTGACGTTCCTGGTGACTTTCATCCTGCCGAAGTTCATGCAGATGTTCACTGACCTTGGCATGACCGAGGACGAGTTCCCAACGATGACGCTGATGCTGATAAAGACGAGTCAGTTCATGACCAGCAAGTGGTATTTGATGGCGCTTATCATCTTCGGCATGACGGTGGGTATCAACCGTCTGAGGGCGACGAAAACGGGCCGGCGGTACTGGGACATGCTGATGCTGAAGATGCCGGTTTTCGGTCCGCTGACACACAAGATCGCGATTTCACGGTTCGCGCGGACGCTGTCAACGCTGCTGGCGAGTGGGGTGCCGATTTTGCAGGCGATGGAGACGGTGGCGGGCACTGTTGACAACGCGGTGATCTCCGACGCCATTCTGCTATCGCGGGCGAGTATCCGTGAGGGTGACACGATCGCGGGGCCGCTGGCTGATTCGAAGCAGTTCCCTCCAATGGTGGTGCAGATGATCTCCATTGGGGAGGAGACGGGCCAGTTGGACACGATGTTGACGAAGGTGGCGGATTTCTATGAGGGCGAGGTTGATGCGGCCCTCGAGAGCTTGACTGCGGCTCTGGAGCCGTTGCTTATCGTGTTCCTTGGTGGGGTGGTCGGTTTCATCGTTATCGCGATGTTCCTGCCGCTGATTGGTATTATCGGCGAGTTGTCCTCGTAATAGAGCGATGAGAGGGAAAACAGGGGGCTGGCGCGCACAACAGATACAGTGCCGGCCCCTTTGTGTTACCTGCAGTGCGGGCGTATCGCACCGCGGCGGTGTCACAGCGATGATGAGCTTGATGGCAAGAGGCTACCGTTTGGCAGGCAGGAGGCGGCCTTGATGGTACTGCCGTGGCCGCTGATTGTGATAGTGCTGCTCGTCGGCATGGCGGTGGGCAGCTTCGTGAATGTGGTGATATTCCGCCTGCCGAGGCGGGAGTCGGTAGTCACACCGGGCTCGCATTGCCTGAGCTGCGGTGCGGCGCTGACAGTAGTTGACCTCGTGCCGATCTTCTCCTATCTCTTTCTGCGGGGCCGGTGCCGGCATTGTGGGAGGCGCTTCAGCCCCCGCTACATGGTCGTCGAACTGATTGTCGGCCTGCTGGCAGTAGCCTGTGTCACCGTCATCGGCCCGGATGTGTATGCGGCATCGGCCTTTGTGATGGTCTGCATCCTCATCGTTGTGCTCTTCATTGACCTCGACTGGATGATCATCCCCGATGAGTTGGTAGTGGCGCTGGCCGGCTTCGGTCTGGTCATCAACGGGCTCGGCATCTGGCGGGGGGAAATCGGCGAGCTGATTCCGTTCACCGACAGAACCTACCTGACTACCTACACCGTCAGCCTGCCGAAGAGCATCGTGGGTATGCTCGTCGGGGCGGCGGTATTTCTGCTGATAGGCTGGGCGTCTGAGAAGCTGCTGAGGCGGCCCAGCATGGGAGGCGGCGACGTGAAGCTGGCCGGAGCTATGGGTGCGTTGCTGGGCCCGGGCTGCCAGTTCCTGGCGTTCTTCCTCTCTGCCGTCATCAGCGGGGCCGTCATCGGCTTGATTGTGCTGGCGCTTCGCGGGAGGTCCGGCGGCAGCTACATACCGTTCGGCCCGATGCTGGCGGTCTCGGGCATCGCGCTGCTGCTGTTCCCGGGGGAGTTGACGGCGTTCATCATGCACATCTATGCGTGATGCGGGCGGGGATGCCCAAGCCACCCAGACATCTGCAAGCGGGCTCTCACCCGTAGTCGGCCGTAGTTGGCCATGCCTGGCCAACTTCATAGTCCTGACCAACTTCGCTCCTCTCCGGCGGACGCGGAGCGTCCTCATGAGACGGACGCACGCCTGTGGTGGGTGCCCACGCGTTTGGCTGGGAATAAGCTCGGAGTGCTGAGATTGTGGCGAATGTGTGTGGCAGGGAGGTCTTTGGGGGCAATAGTTGGGTGGTAAATGGGGGCGGCGAGAGAAGATAGAAGCATTAGTTGGTAAATGTGTGGTCAAAAATGTTTGAGCGTTTTGTAATGGGGGTAGAAATTGAACGTTGGTAGCGACCCGGGACAGGTTCGAATGCGCAAGGGGAGGTTCCGCTACTAACTTCTTTTTGCCCCAAATGATGAGGGGGTCACTGTCTCATGAAGGTATGCTGCAAGAGACGCGGCTTTACTCTGGTAGAAATGCTCGTGGTCATCGCAATCATCGTGGTCCTGGTCGGCCTGCTCTTCCCCGTGTTTCAGACGGCGAGGATGCAGGCGAGCATGACTCAGACGATGGGCAACCTCTCCCAGTTGAGTATCGCGCTGAAGTCGTATCGGACCGACCACGGCCGCTATCCGTTCATGCCGTACTACGACACTGATCTGCAGAAGTATATGGGCGGGTTCTCGGCGCTGTATCCGGACTACGTGGATAACAAGGGGTTGCTGATCTGTAAGGGCGACCGCAGCATTGACGGTATCGAGAAGGAAGCCAAAGCGCGCAATTACTCGAGCTACAATGGGAAACTCGGCTCGCCGGACCCTACTGAAGCGGCGGGGACAAGCCCCTCGAGTTGGGACTTCGCCACGGACACCTACACGAATATCGAGACCGGCACTACGTTCACCGGGCCGACGCGTTGGTACAACTATGGCGGGTACACCAACGACGGCGTGGATCCGTACAACGGCGACGACACGGATGACGGGTACTACCCGTACATGAGCAGCGTGCCGACGTGGCTGAGCAGCGAGGGTCTGCGGTACAAGCACTACCCCCGGCTGGTGAACCGTCACGCGCCTGACACGACGGTGGTGACACATGTCGTGCACTACCGTGGCAATTTCGAGAAGGCGACGGAGGAGCTGGACATCATCATGCGGCTTGACGGCTCGGCTGAGAAGATCAGCCGGACCGCGTGGCAAACGCCGGACAGCGACGGGGTAGCGCCGTTTGTGAAGCAGCGTGAGTAGCCCCGCGCAAGATATCCTGAAGCGGCACCGGGGCTGCTATAGCGTGATGTTGCTATTCAGCCCCGTTTTACTACATCTGACGCGGTGTTGATAATCATAGGCAAGGTAACTTGCGGCAAGCTGGCAGCTTGCCCTGACGGAGGTCGGAAGTGAGAAGCCGAAGAGAGTTGGCAACCTGGTGCAGGCTCGGTTCACGGGGCATGTCCCTGCTGGAACTGATGGTGGCCATGTTGATACTGCTTGTCGGCATCTGGACAATCGCGGCAGGCTTCCCGACGCTGCTTGCGAGCGTGACGGCGGAGGGCGAGAAGACGGAGATGACGCGACTCGCCGAACGTCAGATGGAACGTGTGAAGGGTAGCGAGGGCGCACTGCCGATGGCGATCACCGGCGGCCCGCTGATTAGCCCGTACTCTCAGCCGGAGGATCTGGATGACCCGTTGCGGCCGGATAACGCACAGGAGAGCGTGCTGGATGTAATCGGAGAGTCGTTCACGATCCCGGGCGCGCAAGTTGATACGCTGGGAACCGGCGCGCGAGGCTCATCGGCGTATGTGTTGCAGCAAGGCCCGGCGGAGTGGTCGAACTCTCCACTGATTGACAGCCTGCCGTTCGTCTATGTCCTGGTGCCGCTGACTGAGCAGCGGTTGGATCCGCGCAGCGGCGGCAACCAGATGCTGGAGAACAGCTTCTATGTGGATGGGGGCACCGGCGAGATTGTGGTGCCACCTAATGTATATACGTATGACGGGTCGAGCGGGACTTCGTGGGCAGTTGGCGGAGTGCTGCTCAACTACGCGTGGGCAGAGAGCGGCGGCGTGTCGAACCGTCCGTCCGTGCACTACGTGCAGGACGAGAATGTAAGCAGCCACACTATCTCCGGGTCCTACCTGACGTATGTGGCGCGGGCGCAGTTGCGGGCCAGCGGGAGCCATGACTTTGCGTGCCTGGTGGATGGCAAGACGTCCGTGCAGGCGGTTGTGTACTTCGACCGCGAAGCGTTTGGGATTTCGGAGCCGACGGGCCGGGGCCGGTATGTGCTGAACAATGACTATGGTGTCGAACTGCGCTTTCATCGGGATGACGCCGGGCTGAATGCGTATGTAGATTACCGGCTGCGGGATGTCTTCGGAACCAATGGCACGGGCGTTTTGACTGACCCGTCCCGGCGCAAGCTGATGATGATCGAGGACCATGTCATCAACAGCGAGACGGTGCGCACGGACGATGCGAATGGTGAGAGATGGACTGACGTGGAGCTTGCGACTGGCGGCCTGAATGACGAGACGCCGCTGTTTGAGCTGGACCTCAGCGGGGTGACGCTCGGCAACGACGTCTATCTGCTGGCGGTAGATTTGACCGATGGGCAGATTTATCAGTTCGACAACCTGGGCGGCATCAACCTCACACTGCACGATGAGACGCTGTCACCGAAGCTGAACAACGGGTTCCGCGACGGTGTGGTGGCGGTGCGGCTGGATATCGGTGGGACGCTGCAGTCGTATGTGGGGCACACGTGGCGGTTCTACTACTGCACGCTCGAGCACCATAACGTGCAGTTGCAGAGGCCCGCGCGGACGTTTGTGGATGTCCACACGGCGGAGACGTACACTCGCGACTTTGTGGCGGCGGCGGACGAGGACCTCCTGGCCAACGACTACCGCACCTACCAGATCGTGCAACAGGCGCTGGCGGTCCCGGCCAACATGGACCGGATCGTGATTGAGTTCGTCGGCTATGTTGATGATGCGGGGGCGCTTGCGCTGCAGAACTCGAGGGCGGTCGAGGGCCACACGATTTCGGTGGATTATGTCTGGTACGATGCGGCCGATGAGCCGCACTATGTATATGGGGAGATGCACACGGTTCCTGCGGGTGCCAACAGCATCACTCTGCAGCACTTTTCGTTTCATCGCAGCGACGACTACCCGTCGGCGGAGATAACCGCGGTACGCGGCGTATCGGCCCGCACGATGGTGTGGTGGCTGACATCAAAGGGCAAGCAGCAGAAGATCGCCCTGGATTCGTACACACTGAAGAGTCCGCTGGGGTTTACTCATCGCGTCCGGTGAGAGGCGAGGACTGAATGCGTATCCGACCACAACATGGCGGCACAGCAGAATGGACGAGTGCATTGACGGCCTTGTGCTTGACTAGCAGGGCTGCTTGCTCATGCGAGCGGTCCACCAGGGCTGTCCGCGCGCGGAGAAGCGGCTTCACGCTGGTGGAGTTGCTCGTTGTCATCAGCATAATGGCCGTGCTGATCGCCCTCATCGTGCCGGTAGGGAAGGGCCTGCGGGAAAGCAATGCGGCAATGAGTTGCCACGCGCGGATGCAGCATATCGGGGTCGCGCTGAAGGCGTATTTCATGGACGAGCAGGGCCTCCCGCCGCTGGGTGTGAGGGTTGATGGCGCCGGTGAGCCGATGGATGTCGCTGTTGATACGAACCGATGGCCGGGACTCATGGTTCTGTACGATTATGGGTATATTGGCAGTAGGAAGACGTTTCATTGCCCGCGCGATGTCTATGCGGTGAAAGGCAGCGCGGAGTACTATCAGAGCTACACCGACAAGGACGCGAATGCGAAGACCGAGTATGACGGGAGTGATATCCCGGTCAACGCATACAGGTACATGCCGCACCGCTGGGCGCCCGACACGAGCGTCGTCGGGAGCGACTTCTACCGGCAGCTCGATACCGACCCTGGAGAGATAGTGGACATCGGCGGCGCTGACTACAAGATCGTGGGACCGACAAACGGTGAGATGCCGACAGACAGCGCGATCGTCACGTGGTGTGACGCGCACTACGAGTCATACACGCGCGAGGACCACGGGCAGTACATGGTGCTGTTCTGGGACGGGACGGTCGGGCCGCTGGATGGCGCGCTGTTGAGGGATGTTTCGATAGACCCGGACGCGGCGTGGCAGGTGGCGCCGGGGGATAGAGCACACTAGATTTGATGTGGCGAGATGGCGATGTATGGCTCGATATTGCACGGGGTTTCAGGCACCAAATATGCGACAAGGCTATCGTGAGATGGTATCCGGCAGATCAGGAAAATTGGGGCGTCGTCGGCCGCTGAAGCGGTGTAGGCCGCTGAAGCGGTATGACCCGCAGAAGATGGATTGCGCAACAGTGACGGGCACTCGCGGGGGGTTCACGTTGGTGGAGGTCCTCGTGGTGCTGTCGATCCTGGTGCTGCTGTTTGCCATGCTGTTTGCGCCGATGATGGTCGGTCTGGACATGGTCACGGATGGGCGCGTGCGGACGAACATGCAGGACGCGCTGCGGATGACGATGGAGCAGATACGACGGGATGTGTCTGACGGTGCCTATGTGTATCCGACGCCGACTATCCGTCTGGCAGGTGCGAATGGTACGCTGGGCGACGGCGATGACGAGGCGGTGACTGACTACTCGCAGATAGTGTTCGTCAAGGCAGAGCGGGACGGGGAGGGGAAGCTGCAGACGCCGGTGCGCCCGGCGATGCATCAGTGGGATGACGGAGGAGTGACGCGCTACGACATGGCGGCGATCCGGTATCTGGTCAAGCTGGTGGATACGACGCTGCCATGGAATGATGCGAACTCGTTTGCTCTGTACCGGCAGGAAGGCATCTACGTGTGGGATGATGCGGAACAGAAGTATGTCTTCGGCAGGCGCGACAGTGTCGGCACGTTCGAGCCCGGTGTGACCGACAAAGAGAACGTGATGACGCCGAAGACGGGGGTTGACATCCCGCCGACGAGCACCGTGTGCACGGCATGTGGCGCTGCGAGTGTCGGATATATGAACGAATGCCCGGCGGCCTGCGGCGGCACGGTGGATGACCTGGTCTATCTGCACAGTGGTGTGAAGTTCTCGCCGGAGCGGATCGAGGGCGATACTCTGAGCGCGTCGGAACACAATACGCTCTATGCGGCCCAGCGCGGCAACTGGATGGGCTTTGGCAACAATGGAACGATCTTTCTGCCGGGCACCGCGCTGAGCAACCTCGAGTCGCAGATGCAGCCTCGGATCGTGCTGCAGCGGTATGACGACGCGACGAGCAGCTATGGCGGTATAGCCCTGGACAGCTACAGCGCAACGCGGTCGGGAGTGAATGTGCGCTGGAATGCCGCCGATGGTACGGTGCGGCTCGGGGACTATGAGACGGTGCGAGTGTCGGTGGCGGCGGCGGACCTGGCTGCACTGCCGAGCCGTGGCGGCAACAACTTCTTCCAGTTGACGGTGACGGATCAGGGGGACCCGGCAAATACCGACGACTATGATTCGAGCGGGGCGCTTGCCGGCGGCCGGCTAGCCAGCGTAGTGCCGATCTACGGGGCTCTTCCGAGCGCATGGCAGGACCCGCTGATGCCGATTGCCTTCGCGGTGTATCCCGATGATGCGGACGGCACGGCATCGTCAGTGACGGCGAAGGTAGTGCCGGACAGTGTGTATGTGCGGATAACGGCGGTGCAGACGGATGGTACGGTGCGGCGCGCGGAGTACTCGCTGACCGAGACGACGGACCAGGAGCAGATCGGGGAGTTCCAGTTCGCGCAGTACCAGGCGCCGAATGACCGGCAGTGTGAAGTCAGATTCAACCGCTGGAGCCCGCCGAGCCCGGAGGCGTTCGGCTCATTGTCGGAGTACTACATTGATATTATCTATTACTACCGGCGCAACTTCGATGCGACGACTAACCGCGATGACATAATGGTGGTGGACTACTCGACTGCGGAGCTGCTGAATGTGAGTCTGAAGCTGAACCAGTTCGCGGATCCGGAGCCGTATAAGACCGGCGAGATTGCGCTTGTCGTGCCGAGCGATCTCAGGATCAGTGAAGTGACGCTGCAGAGTCAGATAGAGGTTCGGAATATCCGGTAGGACGCTTCGCGTCCTTTGGAGTTTGGGAGTTCCTGTCGGAACTCATGCAAACTCTACGTAGCTCAGGGAAAGGTTCTGTCACGAGGCGTGGGTGAGTTGAGCCACGCGCTTGGGAATAGTCGGAGGCCAGTTGGAGGTTCATAGATGCGGCCAGGAGGGATGGAGAAAAAGAGGGCCGTCGGGGAATGTGCGTCGCTGAGGCGCGGCCGCGCAGTGGGCGCTTGTGGGCGGCGCGGCCAGGTACTGCTCATTGCAGTGCTGCTGATGATGGTGGTGCTGCTGATCGGGATTCTGTTCGTTGCGCTGGTGACGCGGAACCAGGAGCAGTCGGCACGGCATGTGGATGTGGTAAGCGCAGGCGCTCTGGCTGAGGCCGGCATCCGGTATGCGGACAGGATGCTGCAGACGAGTCCGCTGGGTGCCGACTGGCGGCCGCACTTCCAGCCCTATGTGCTGGCGAGCGCGACTGACCCGCACTATCCGTCCTATGACGCGGATGATCCGGCGACGTGGCCGAACCCGCCGGCGATGTACCAGGACACCGACGGGACCATCAGTTGGGACATCAACTTCTACGGGCGGGACGCGATTGCGGGCACCGAGGACGACTACTACAGCGACTTCGACATCATCCGCGGCTGGTGCCCGTTGCGGAAGGGGAATGTTGGCGCGCCGGGCGAGTTCATCCGGTTCGGCTATCACCGCTATCCGAACCCGACGCCGGGGGCCGATGCCGGTGTGGCGATGGATGCCGCGACTCTCGGCAAGGGGTACGTGCTGGTCAGAGTCACCTACGATCCCGACCCTCCCTATGAGCGCGACGACAGCGATGCGGAATGTGCGCGGGATGACAAGTACGACGCTGACGACATCAGCGACCAGGCGAATCTGAGCATGTGCATCAAGATCGAAGCGATTGGCCGGGTCAGCGATGAGAGCACGGTGTTCCGGCGGCTGATGGCGTACAAGCCGATCGGTCTGACGGATCACATGCGCTGGATCACGGACAAGAGCAAGTCGGGGAAGCGTCCCTTTGTGGGTCTGCGCGCACTTACGGATTTCGACGCGAGCGGGTCGGCTACCGACAATGCGAATGTTGACGAGGCGCTGGATATCTGGTTTGAGGGGCCCGTGCGCTCCAACACCGCATTGTACGTGCTTGGTGACCCGGTGGTAACTGACCACAGCGCAGGCACTATCGGCTCTTCGACGTACTTCGATCTGAAGGCGGTGCGGAGCGAGGATCTCTACGAGCAGACGCCGGGGAACTGGGTAGTCGGTGGTGGCTATCTGCGGGATGACGCGCTGCAGGCCACGGGCGGAATCTACGCCTGGGATGAGGACGTAATTGCCGGTTACTATAATCTCGGGGTATCGGCGCGGCTGACTGTTGACAGTGGCGTCCCGCAGGAACACGCGCTGCCCAGATACATGTCGCCGGAGATGACGACTACGGATGCGGATGCGGCGAATCCGGGCGACCCGATGAACATGGACCCGCAGCGCATAGCGACGGGGAATCGCGATGTGCCGCCGCTGGTGGCTCCTGATATCACGGCCACCGACCCGACTACGGGCATGGACCGCTACCGGGTGCTGAGCCGGGATTCGGGTGTCTTCGTGCGCAACGGCGCGAGCGGCGTCGCGGCCAATACGGGCCGCTACGGGCATGGCGAGGGTTGCTACATTGACAACCATGGCGATATCCAGTTCATGAGAGCCGACGGGACGTGTGACATGCGTCTGCTGGTGCGCGACTGGCGGAAGGACCCGCGCGACATCGGCGTGCTGACGGGCGACAGCGGCTGGAACGCCCTGGGCACGACCTATGCGCCGCCGGCGGTGGAGATAGAGCTCTTCCCCAGCGAGGATGCGGTGCTGTCCACGTGCACGACACAGAGTTCGTCGGGTCTTGCGCCGACGGGCCCGGGCGTGCTGTGGTGGCCGAACCACACGGCCGGCGAGCCGGGCATCAAGATCACTCGGCATGACCGGCGCTGGCTGCTGGGCGACCACACGGTTCCCAACAGCGTGGGCAATGACTCCGGCGAGAATGTCATGGTGATTGACTACCCGGAGTATCCGAACCAAGTGATCTTCGCGGAGGGGAATGTGCGGGTGAAGGGTGTTCTGCCGACGGCGGCGCGTGGCGGTCCGTCAGGCACTCTACTGCTTCGCGACTACAATGTGACGGTAGTGTCGAATGCGACGATTTATATTGACGGGCAGATTCTGAGCCCGCAGGATGTATCGGGCCGTCGCGTTGACGTCACGCCGGGCGGGGGCGTGCTGGATGAGAGCAACACGGCAGTGGCGCTGCTGGCTCGTGACTTCGTCTGCCTGAACCCGACGCAGCTAGTCCCGCAGTTGACCTCGGGTCTGGTGCCGGCTGCGGCGGATGATGAGATGATACCGGATTCGGGTCTGCACTGGGAGCTTGATTCGGACGTGGGCGGGCGCGCGTATACCTGGTGGATGCCGGGTGAGACGCTGCCGGGCGATGTTGAGGCCTACCTGACGGTGCAGCAGACGGCGGGGAGTCCGGGCCCGTCCGGCGTCGGGTTGGTGCTGGACCATATATCACCGGCCGCGGTGCCGCCTCCGGCCTACGAGCACAATATCAGCGCGTACAACTTCGGGAATATAGTGGACCCGTTCACCTTCATCTTTGCGCCGGAAGGCGCGCTGTTGTGGGGCTCTGTTGCGGTGCCGAATGCGTACACTTCTACGGCGATCGCTCCGCAGTGGGAGGCTTCAGCGAATGTCGGTCCGTTCGCTGGCGCGGGAGTTCCGACGGTGCCGTGGCGGATCACCGGCAACGGCGGCGGGATGAATGTCTCGAAGGTCGTCGCGAGAAGGAATGCAGTGGCGCTGACGCATCGGGACCCGCAGTTGGGCACTGGGGCGACCGAGTACTGGATAAGGAAGTTCAAGGTCGAGGAGATTGATACGAATATCAACCGTCCGCGTGGTGCGATCAACGCGAAGGTGAATGCGCTGATCTACGCGCAGCGAGGGAGCTGGTTCGTGATCCCGGGCGCGTACTTCGATGAGAATACCTACACGGCGGACTTCGACGGGGACGGCGATGTGGATGCGGATGACAGCGTGTGGGCGGCGCGGATGAGGCGCTACAACTACCGGATTACAGTACGCGGCTGCATCACCGAGGACCACACGGCCGAGGTTGACGACCTGCAGGATTGGTGCAACAAGTGGGCGTTCCCCATCTATGATGCCGGCAGCCTGGCGCTGAGCTGGGGGACGGTTGATTACGAATTCGATGATCGGCTGCGCGTCGTCCGCGACCAAGGCCTGACGTCACTGGATGCGACCCCCACGCGGCGTTTGCGAGTGACGAGTTCGCGCCTCCATACGCCCCAGGCGAATCTGCCGAAGCTGCCGCTGCTGCCCGTGAGCCCGACCTTGCTATACTATGGCGAGGCGCTATAGTACGTTTGGGCACGACCGGCCTCGCTATTTCTTACCCGTATGCGCAGTACATTGTGGAGGTTGATGATACTATGCGGGTATCCGTGAAATGCCTGCTGCCGCCGATAATCGCGATCATACTCTTAGGCTGCCTGAGCTTTGCGCAGGCGGCGCAGGTGGCGCTTGACTACACGGGCACCCCCAGGACGTTCAAGGTCTGTTGCCTGGCTCTGTATCAGCCTGCGTCGGCCACGTATGTGAATTCGCACCCGCTGATATTCGAGGGTTTGCGGCGGTGCCCGGAAAAGCCGGCTGGCTGGGACTTCGATAATCCGCTGGCTCGTCGGCCCATGGTTGTGAGCGGCTCGGCGACGATGAGCAAGGCCGACGCGGCTTACTGGACGGTGGACCTGACCGATGCGACGGCGTCGGGTCTGGTGGGCCTGGACGTTATCTATATCAGCGTGCCACTGATGGAGATAGACTCCGAAGTGCAGCGTGATGCGCTGATTAAGGCGGTGCGCAGCGGGACGATTCTGTGGATAGACCAGGCGAATACCGATGGGGGCGGGAGTACTGTGACCGCGCTGGCTCCGCCGGGACCGGCGACATGGGATGGGACAGCGCCTTTCGCGTTTGACACTGAGACCATAGATGTGCGCGAGGCGGCCAACAGGGGCGCGTGGATGCTGCAGAATCCGTGCCGGATATCGGCGGCCGAGACGGCGCAGATCGGTCGCTACCCGGACCCTTCGACGCCGACGAACTCGCCGAGTAACAACGTTGTCGCCAATAGCACAGTCTCTTTCCATCGGCAGACCATCGTGCAGGTGCGCAATATCGGCAGCGGCAATGCCTATCCGCAGGCGACTTTCACTCCGTATGGGGCCGGCGGAATTGTG
>JAUWOG010000259.1 GCA_030612305.1 Armatimonadota bacterium
CGGAATACCGGTCGCCTCAACAGCAACCGTCGTGGGATAGGCTGCGTGGTTGATGACGAAGATGTTTGCGGCATGACGCGTGGACACGGCGGCGATGAGTACATCGGGCGAATACCGTATAAGTGCGCGGAAAGTCGCTCCCCGGGGGGCGTATTTGCTCACCAGCCAGGCGGCCCAGTAGGCCGGCCGCGGCTGTCCGTGAGTGTCGAGCAGGCCGGCCGTGGCGTCCACGAGTGTCGTCCACAGCAGCTTGTCGGCGTAGCGCGACGCAGCGAGTGCCGACGCCGCGAGGAAGGTCGCCTCAGCCGCGTCCGTGTAGGCGGCGAGTTCTGTGCTTGCTCCCGCAGAGCGCCTCATCCCCCAGTCGGTGATGAACAACTGCGGAGAGGGTCTGACTGTCTCCAGGTGCGTGGCGACTTGCTGATAGCGCCATTCGTCTTCGCCGCCACACGTGCCGTGCAGTGCGGCCTCAAGAGGCCTCCGATCCGAGGCGGTTGCAGGGCCGTCGGGGCGCACGGCGTATGACAGGAAATGGAGCGGGTTGCTTCCGGCGATGAACTCCTTGATGCGCCACTGGTCCGGTAGCACAAAGCCCGGCCCGCCGATGCGAGCACTCCTGTCAGCCTCGCGCAGGGCGGTAGCGAACGCGTTGTAGTCAGTCACCAGCTCGCTCACTTCGGCGAAGCGACCGCCCATCGGGGCCTTGTACAGCTCGTAGTAGGGGGCCATCTGCGTGCCTCTGCGGAGCTCGGCAAGCTTCACCGGGACGGTCCGGAGCAGCGCCTCGAGGTGGTCGTCAACGGGGGCCCCAAGCCGCTCGTTCTCGTCGGGCAGATCGAGGCATATCAGCGGCCTGACGCCTGTCTTCAGCAGCCAGTTGACATGGTGGTTGAGACCGGCGATATCAAAGCTGCGTGCCTGCGCGTCGTAGAAGCTGCCCAGGCGCAGTCTGCCCACACATGGCGTCAGGTCGGCGATCAGCGAACTAATCCGCGCGCGCGCCTCACTCTCGCCGCCGATTACCGCGGTGTTGGCAGCCAGATTGAAGCCGACCTGGCCCAGGCAACGACCCAGGTCACGGCTGAGGTCCACGACCACGCTCGCGGGAGGTTGATCCGGCCCTTGCAGAGGGCCGTAGTCGGCCGGCTGCACCTCGATCTGATCCACATGGAAGCGTACCCGGTCCCACGTCCCCGTCTTGACGAACTGCAGCAGACAGACACCGGAGACGGTCTCCTCGTCAAGGACGGTACCGTCCTGCGTGCGAAAGCCGAAGAAGCGGAGCGTGACATGCTGCCAGGAGTCGCCGACGATGTGCAAGTCCTGGTAGTAGCTGTGCTCTTCGACATCTCCGCCGGCGAGTGGCACTCGGACGCGGAGTGTGATGCGCACGACGCGGTCGGCAGTGATGCCCTTGAGCCAGAGGGAGAGCTGGCCGGCCTGATTCTCCTGCCATTCCTTCCCGTCAACAGGCAGGCTCACACTGGCCCATGCATCTTTGGCCGGGCCGAAGTCAATCATCGCCGCGCGCTGGCCCGGCACTTGCGTAGTTGACGAGGCGGCGTAGATCCCGCACAGCGTCGCGACGCGGCCCGTGCCTGTCACCGTGCTGTCATTCGTCTTCCATGCGCCGACACCGTCTTCGAAATCGTCAACCAGGACGGCAGCCGGCGGAGCCGCGAGCGTACTCCCGGCCAGGATCAGCATCAGCAGCAGAGCTGTGCCGCGTGTGAAGATCGCCACGACAGGCCATGAGACATTGGCATACGCCGTCTGGCGGGAGCCCTTGGTAGCCATTGCCCGTGCCTCCCCCGCTGCGCGCCTATGTGTCACACTTCCGGGATTGCTTGCAGATCATTGCTCCGATGAGGCCTGCCCCGAACCCGTTGTCAATGTTGACGACCGCCACGCCGCCGGCGCAACTGTTCAACATGGCCAGTAGCGCGGCCACTCCGCCGAAGCTTGCCCCGTAGCCCACACTGGTCGGCACGGCGATCACCGGCGCGGAGACCAGCCCTCCTACGACACTCGGCAACGCGCCCTCCATGCCCGCCACGACCACCAGCGCCCCGGCTTGATCCAGCAAATCACGGTAATGCAGCAGGCGATGCAGCCCTGCCACACCGACGTCGAAGACCTCTTCCACCGGGCATCCACCTGCCCGCGCTGTGAGCGTAGCCTGCCGTGCAACCGGGATGTCGGACGTACCGGCGGACAGGACTACGAGGGGCGGATAGGTGTCGGCGGGCTCCGGGACCTGCCCGACGGAGATGATCTGAGCGTCCTCGTCGTAGGCCACATCATCAAAGCGCTCGGAGATGAAGGCGGCAACCTGCGCATCAGCACGGGACGCCAACGCGATAGAGCCTGCAGCGCGCAGCCGTTCGACTATCGCCGCGATCTGTTCGGGCGTCTTGCCGCGACAGTAGATGACCTCGGGAAAGCCGCGCCGCAGACTGCGGTGCAGGTCCACCTTTGCGAACCCGAGGTCCTCGAAGGGAAGGCCTCGCAGCCGGGCCAGCGCGTCCTCGACGACCAACTGGCCGGAGGCCACCTCCTCGAGCATCCTGCGGACATTGTCTTCCTCCATGTTCCCTCAGTCCCTGGGGCCAGTACTTGCTTGCAGAAGTTCATATAAGATGATGGCAGTGCCGTTCGCCGTTCGACCGGCCCGTTGCCACTCGATATATGCTACGGATTTGTGCCAGCAAGTACTAGCTCGCCGTAGGATTCGCCATAGCAATGACACGAGCGGACACCGTGCGCCACCACGGAGTCAGTGGACGCGCGAGGGCCTCTGCCAATTGGCAGCGCCCGTGAAGAAGCCCCCGCAGCTATTCCTCTTCGGAAGCGTCGCCGGCTCCGCCCTTGACGCGACGCATGAGCACGCTGACAGCCTGGTCGCCGGTGATGGCAATCGGCACCCAGCCTTCCTCGACCTCGGCGTTCATCTGGGTATTCAGGTGCGGGACACGCGACCCGAGTTGATGTAGAATCTGGTATTCATACTTGGGCATTCTGAGCGCCCTCCTTCGTGAGTGCTCGAGTTATCAGATGGCAGCAATCGCCCAGCACGGCTTGCCCGCAGGGGAGCCTGCACACCGGGCCATGATGTTCTGCGACGTGGTCAACCAACCGCGCCCCTGTGAGCCTATCGCCCCAGAATCGCGTCCATGGACTTGCTGGTGGCCTCAAGCAGCCGCTCGGGATGGTAGCCATACGGCGGCATCATCTCGGCCGTGACCGCCCCGTCGTAGCCGATGGCATTCAGCGCCGCGAGGACTTCATCCCACGGCACGTCGCCCTCGAGCAGGTCCACGAACCCACCGAGCGTAGCCACATCTGCGCGGAAGTCCTTGAAGTGAATCGCCTTGATGCGCGTGCCGAGGATCTTGATCCACTGGTCCGGGTAGCCGGTCAGCAGAACATTGCCGACATCGAAGTAGGCGACGACATTGGGATGATCCACCTCATCAATGAAACGCGCGAACTCCAGCGGGCTGAGCAGGAACTTGTTCCACACGTTCTCGACGCCGACATTGACACCGCATTCAGCCGCCACCGGCCCCAGCTCCCGATAGACCTTGAGCCCGGTATTGTACGCGTCATCGTAATGGAGCTCGGGGCTCACGGTGCAGGGGACAGTCAGAACCGTGGCGGCACCCAGGATCTCCGCGAAGCGCAGGCATGTCTTGGTGATCTCGATGCCTTCGGCCCCCTCTGCGCCGTTGGCCGCAATCATCGGATGGGCCCAGTGGAGACCGGTGGCGAACGTCGGAAGCTGCATCCCGAGGTCATCGGCTGTCTGCTTGATCTCCGCCAGCTTCTCATCCGGTGTCTCGGCGGTGATGTCCCCTTCGGCCTCCAGCGTCAGCTCGACGGCCTCGTAGCCCAGATCCTTTGCCGTCTTGAGTATGTCGGTCACACCCATCCCCGAGGGAAAGGACCAGAAACTGATTGACTTAATCATTGTCTTGCCTCCTTTCGCCTCAGTTCGTCTCACCTGCCCGGGATTCCTTCTTTCGCCATTGTTACGCCTCGTGAGGCCTCTGCTTACATACCTTTGATGTCGCCGTATCAAGGGCGCTCTTGCGTCCGCCGATGAAAGCACTGCACACATAAAGCACCTGCGCTGAGGTGGGATGGACTATGGAACGGTCAGAGTTGGTAGCAGGAGTAGAGACGCAACACGACGGTCAGGCGATGGGTCTGATCGAGCAGCTTGAGCACGCTCGCGAGCCCATCGAGATACTGGAGGCGACGGGACGATGGGCTGACAGGCCGGAGATCTACGCATGGCTGATGCTTCCTACGATCTCCGGTGAGACTGAACTGGCGGTGGTATCCCTATACCCCCTGCCGAAGGAGAACACGCGCGCCCTGATTGATGATTTCCTCTATGCGGTGGGCAGTACGGCAAGCGCCTACGGCACCGTGGTGCCGTCGCCCGACGTGATGAACATCCGCGAGCGGGCCCTCCATGAGACCGGCGACTGGGGCCCGATGACTAATCCTGTAGTGACTGATGTAGGCCTCGTGGCGCGGGGGAAACTCCGTGCAGTCCTCAGGGCCTGTTCCTCGGGCGCTGACGACAGCGAGATGGCCTCGCTGTGCCAGAGCGTGGCAAAGGTCATCGGACCGTATGTTGATGCCAGCCTCCTCGCCGGGGAGGACCAAAGCCCGGAGTGCGACGACAGGAACAATATCCTCCTGGCTAGTGAGGACTTCGTCAGCACGTTGCGGGAGCACATAGACAGCGTACGGCAGAGACCTGAAGAAGTGGGTCTCCTCCGCATACGGCTGAAGCCACGCGACGAGCTGGCTGACGCCGCCGAC
>JAUWOG010000443.1 GCA_030612305.1 Armatimonadota bacterium
CGAAGCTGGAGGGCGAGGGCGGCTCCATCGAACCTGCGCGCGCCATCAAGTGGGCCGAGGCGATGAAGCAGGGCGGCGTAGTGGGCTTCAGGCGACGGCGCGCCGATGCGGGCAGCGACTGACAGCGCGCCGTCCCCGTACCGAGCTAGTGGCTCACCTGGTGATGTAGCATGTTGTCCACGAACTCGTATGCCGCCGTGCGGACTTCGGGTGGGAAATCGTGGCCGCAATCCGGATGGCTTGCGACCAGTTTGTCAGCGGCAGCATAGAGAGCATAGACAGGTCGGGCAGCTTTCAGGCAATCCTTCACCCCTGATATCTCAAAATTGGCATCGCCCTCTGGAGCGTTGACGAACACAGCTCGCGGTGCGATGGCGGCCAACACTTCGGTGAAGTCGAACGGCATGCGGGCCGGGTCGCTAGCATAGACCTCGGCGATGCGGGGCATGTACCGCTGCTGTGTCCAGCCGGCCAGATCGCCCTGCATGTACTTGAAGAAGGAATTGAAGCCGCAACTGCTCACCGCCACCTTGATGCGCTCATCGAAAGCCGCCACGAAGAGCGTGTTATGCCCCCCCAGCGAATGGCCGATGGAGCCGAGACGATCTCCGTCCACCTGCGGGAGTGATTGCAGCAGGTCCAGCGCCCGACGGTGGTTGTAGATCCCCTTCCTTGTCCCGCTTGCGTAGCCTTCGGGACATGCGTCAATGGCGTAGTCGCCGAAGGTCACGTAGTCGGGCGCCAGCGTGACATACCCTCGCTTGGCAAGCTCGTGCGCATAGTGCAAGTTCTGCGGCCCATCGAGGCCCGCCGGCTGGCCCTTTCCTATCGCTATCGTCTGGTGCAGGCACAGCATTGCCGGCGCCTTCCCCGGCAGGTCTCGCGGTATCAGCAGATACGCCGGGACACGGTCACCGGCTTCGGCGGCGAATGTTATCTTGCGCCGGATGTAGGTATCTGTTGTGATCTCCTCCAGCGTCTGCGGCGCCAGCGGCACGTGCCGGCTCTCATCTGGCAGCTTGCCCATTACCAGTTGCATGTTGGCCAGGATATGGTTCCGGCGCTTCTGCCACTCACTGACGGTCTTGATCTCATGCGGCCGCCCATCCTGTATGTACACCAGCAGATTCATCTTGTCTGCATAGAAGGGCACGTCGTCTGGGCCAGGCTGTAGGCCTGCACTCATCGCCATCACCACCACAGTTGTCAGAATCGTGTAAGCTCGCATCGTAGCATAGCTCATGCGCGTGTGTTCGGCAAACACAGCAGCCAACGCCGATGTGCCCTTCACCTGCGGGTGCGCTCAAGCCCGCGGGTATCTGGCCTCAGGCGGCATCTTGAGCAGGTCGGCCATGTTGTGGCCCAGGACCTTCTGCTTCTGGTCGTAGGGGATGCGCGCCCATGCGACCCAACCGACCTGCGGCACCGGATCGCGCATCGGAGCGTCGGAGCCGTAGAGGACCTGCGCGACCGGCATCTCCTCACAGAGCATCTCGATGAGGTCGTAGAGGATGGCGGTATAGGTGATCTCAGCGTAGATATTGGGGAACTTGTTGGCCGCCGCGATGACGGCCTCGGCGAATGGGTAGCTGCTGCCCGTGTGTGCGATGATGAATTTCGCCTGCGGGTATTTCTCCGCCAGCGTCATCGCCAGCTCGGGTGTCAGCCCGCCCATCTTGTTCATCGAGCCGTGTCCCAGCAGCGGCCTCTCGTTCTCATTGAGCCATTGCATGATCGGCTCGTGCACCGGATCATCGAGCGGCACACCATGCGCGGCTGGATACGGTTTGTAGCCGATGAAGTCATCCCGGCCGAAGACGCGCTGCAGCTCGGCCTCCACCAGCTCCGGATAGTTGGGATTCACACACCCATACGCCAGGAACCGATCCGGATATTTCTCACAGGCCGCGATGGAGATGTCGTTGGCCTCCGCATCGCCTATCTGCACACCCAGGTACGGACTGAAGCAGAATACGTCTATGCCGATGCGGTCCATGCTCTCGACCATGTGGTCGGCGTCCTGCCAGGGCAGCGCCGCCTGCCAGATCCCCATCGAACCTTGATGGCCGAGATGTCCATGTGCGTCGCAGATGAACTCCTCCGACAGCGGCTTGCCGGCGCGCACACAGGCGACTATCGGGTCGTCCTCGGGATGCTCGGGCGGGGATTTGAGTTCCGGCAGCGGCCGGCCCGAGGCGCCCTCCACATTCCCCAGCAGTCGCAGGATGTTGCCGCCGGCGATCTTGCGGCGGTCCTCGTCGCCAATCTGCTCGTAGTTGACCATCATCCGCGCGGCTCCGGGACTCCGATACGGCAGGTCGGTCCCGAACAGCAGCCGCTCAGCCCCGAATTCACTGACGAACCGTTCGTACCCCCGGTGAGCTTGTTGCGCCCATGTCTCGATGTGGAGATTCGGGCACTCCTGGAGGGCCGGATACATCCGCCGGTCCGTCCCCCAGCTTGTCCCCGACAGCACCACCGGCAGCAGCGGGTGAGCCTGGCACCGCCGGATGAGCGCATCCCATGTCACCTCGGTCATATCAAGGAAGAGCGGCATGAGGTGGCGTTCGAGCTCCGCCAGCAGCGGGCCGATGACACGATCGCTGGTGCCGAAGCTGTGCATAGCCGGGAAGATGCGTGCCGTCCGCACTCCTGATGACAGCATCTCCTCGACAAGCTCGGCGGGCGGTGCCATCTCGCCGCAATGGTGCGGCAACAGCACCCACTGCGGAGCAAGCTGCGGGTCATCGCCGATTTCGTCCAGCAGCCGGCGATTCCCATAGTCACAGTTGTGCTCCCTGGCAATGGCATGGAAGACCACCGCGCCCATGATGTCATAATAGGCGAAGTCGCGGCGGTAATCCTCAAGCTTGTAGATGGTTCGGCGGTGCCTCTTGGCGCGCATGCCTATCATGCACGCGCAGTCGAAAAACGGTATCGCTGACATTGTGTGTTCGACCTCGATTCTATGCTGAGATGTTGATGCCACCTGGTGCGTCTATCGGGCGGTCGAAAGCAGCGTATCGTTTCCTCTCCGCAGCGTGGTCTTCCTCCACCGTCCCTGATATGGGTCATTCTGTTTGCTGGAGGGAGTCTGGCATAAAGGTCGAAGGTGCGGGCAGGAAGTACTTTGGCCGCGAGTGGAGAATAGTGTACTTGAGGCTCGGACGCGTGCCGGCGGTCGGTTCGGGCAAACATGCGTAACTGGAGGCGATAGCCATGAAAGGGCATATCCTGAGCGCGACGGTCGCAGTGCTTATCATCTCGTGTGCGGTGACAGCCGCGCAGGAGTTGAAGCTGCAGACAAAGGATGGGATGCCGCTTGAGATGTCGGCGAGCGGTGCGGTCACGGCGCTGCAGATCGGCGGTGTGAAGCTCCCGCTGAAAGGGGCCGGCGGCTTTGCCATCGCCGACTTCCACCTTCAGCCTGAGCCGCTAAACCTGATAAGCAACCCGGGCTTT
>JAUWOG010000683.1 GCA_030612305.1 Armatimonadota bacterium
CCCTTCATCCCCCGCGAACATGACGCCGGCGACCTCATTCGCACTCGTGACCCCGCCGTGGACCTTCGCCAGGCCGTCGTACTTCAGCGTCCGCATCCCCGTCTTGATCGCGATCTGCCGCAGTTGGGTTGCGTCGCGGCCTTCTGTTATCGCCTCTCGCACTGGTGAACTCATCGCCATCAGCTCATAGACCGCGACCCGTCCCGAGTAGCCGGTATTCCGGCAGTACTGGCACCCGCGACTCCGGTGGAACTGTATCTTCCCCGCCTGCTCCTTGCTCAGTTGCAGCGCATCAATTTCCTGCTCACTCGGCTCGCACGCCTCCCGGCACCGCTTGCAGAGCCGCCGCACCAGCCGCTGCGCCAGCACCCCGATGAGCGACGAGGCCGTGATATATGGTGGGATGCCGATGTCCACGAGTCGTGTCGCCGCTGACGGCGCGTCATTGGTGTGCAGCGTCGAGAGCACCAGATGCCCTGTCAGCGCCGCCCGGAATGCCATCTGCGCCGTCTCCAGGTCCCGGATCTCACCGACCAGAATCACGTCCGGGTCTTGCCGCAGGATACTCCGCAGCGCCGAAGCAAACGTAAGCTCAACCCGCTCGTGCACCTGCGTCTGGTTCAGTCCCTGCACCTCATACTCGATGGGGTCCTCGACCGTCGTGATGTTCTTCGTATCATCGTTGAGTTGATGCAGCGACGCGTACAGCGTTGTCGTCTTCCCGCTGCCCGTCGGCCCCGTGACCAGTAGCATCCCCTGCCGCCGCGAGATCAGATGCTCGTAGTCATTCTGCATCTCCCGCCGGAATCCCAACTGCGCCAGCGACACCAGCGTCCGGCTCTTGTCAAGGATACGCAGCACTGCCTTCTCCCCCCAGAACGTGGGCAGCGTTGACACACGCAGATCAATCGGCCGCTCGTCCACTACTGTCGCAAACCGGCCGTCCTGAGGCACCCGGTTCTCCGCAATGTCTTCTCCGGCCAGGATCTTGATCCGCGAGATCACATACCGGTGCATGTCCATCGGCAACTGCGTCACCACATTCAGTTGCCCATCCAGCCGGTATCGCACGGTCACGTTTTCTCCGCGCGGCTCGATGTGAATATCTGAAGCGCCCAGACGCACAGCATCCTTCAGCAGCTCCTGCACTATGCGTATCACCGGCGCCTGGTCCAGCATCTCAGCCAACGCGTCGTCCAGACCCTCGACGCCTGTGCCTGCCACACTGGCCTCCAGGTCGCGCGTATCGGCCGTCCTCACCTTCGAGCGCGCCTGCGTCGAGTAGTAGTGCTCGATCGCCTCCATCAGCTCCGCCTCATCAACCTCCAGCGCCTCGACACGCTTCCCGGTCCGGCTCCTCACCTCATCCATGGCGAACACATCCAGCGGATCCACCATCGCAACCAGTATCCGGTCCTCGCCCGTCTGGATGGGCAGCAGCTTATGCCGCTCGGCAACCGACCGCGGCACATCCTGCAGCAGTTCAGGGTCCACCTCGTACGATTCGAGTGACGCCTTGTTCGCACGGGACCGCTTCCGCTTCCGCGCCGGCTTCGGCGCTACTGCCTCCTCCACCACACTCGCTTCGAATTCCGAGCTCTCCTCGGCCTCCGGCGCAGCCACGGCTTCATCCTCGCTACCCGCCATCACCTCTGTCGCCCGCGCGATGTCATGGGCAGACACCATCCCGCTGCTCAGCAGTGCCTGCACCAGGTTCTTCCCCTCCGCCGACTGTGCGTCCCGCGCCTCTTCCAGCTCCACTTCACTGATTACGCCAAGCGACATCAGCGCATCTGCCAGTTGCTCATCGCTAGCTGTTGACATCCTCTCAACACTCCCTTCGCACGACTCATTGTCCGCTCCCTGGTGCTCCGCAAACCCTTTGCGCCTCGGCCTTGCTCCGATTTCCCCCAGAGCCCCTTCATCCCCTCCAACACCGATCCCCGTCCTCCCGTCTCGCCACGCCGTTGACTTGCACCGAGAGGCTCTGATATACTCGAATATCTCAGGGCCATAACGCCGCTCAT
>JAUWOG010000306.1 GCA_030612305.1 Armatimonadota bacterium
GAGGACAACGGATGGCGTGGACACTATACGGATCGCCTGCGAAGGAGTGCGGAAGCGGATCGGTTTCAGCCACGGTACAACCAGCACCGGGCACACATGTCTGAAAACCGCGCCGTCGCCCCTCGGAAGCGCTATCGTCAAGATGGATCAACATGAGATCGTCTTAGATGCCGATCGGCTCAATATAATCTATGATGCTACTGCAACGCCAGAGAAGAAGGTTCGGGACAAGGGGGCATCTGGTCGGATCCGGACTGACTTCCCTGTTAGCATGGCAGACTACGAGAGTGGGAGATATGACGACTGATGGCTCCTCCGCCCCGCAACACATGCGTGTTCCCCGGCGGGTGTATTTGGATACCCAGTTCTGCTTCGCCTATCTAGCGGAGGGAGATCCGGAGCACGAGAGCGCGGACAAGTACTCGCTGGTCTTGAAACAGACGTGCGAAGCAGACTTGGTTGACTGCTATATCTCGTTGTTAGTGATAGACGAACTTGCCTGGACCATTGCGGGCCTTACCTACGATCAGCAACACGGTAAGGGAGCCTGGAAGAAGTCACATAGACACGAGGCGTTTTGCAGCGTGCGTTCAGAAGTGGCTACAATCATTGACGATTTCCTGAGTGAACCGTGGATTCAAACACTTGGTGCCAGTGCCGGAGCCTGTCTTGCGGTACCTGCTTTGATGCGGAACCATCCATTGTCCTCTGCGGATCTTTGCCACCTCTCGGTTGCGCGTGATGCCGGCCTCGCTATTGTAACAAATGATGGGCATTTCCAGTCATTGAGTAACTCCCCCGTGGAAATCGTGAGCTATTGAGTCGGCGCTGATGCAGCCGGCTCCTAGTCCCCGCAGCGTGCGCCCCCGAATTCACCTGGACCGACCGTGCAGAGGGCGCCACGGATGACTACTACCTCATCCGCGTGACGCAGATGAATGGGCAGATGGCGTGGAGCAGCCCGGTGTGGGTGGAGGCCGAGGCCTAGTTCGCCGGGCCTGGCTCGATATCGCTGACGAAACCATGCTTTGCCGCATCCGCCGACCAGTCCGGGTGCGGCTCTTTGCTGGTCCGCAGATCCCACCGCCAAGGCACCTCATCGCCGGTCTCGAGGAACCAGTCGGCCAGCACGGTGGTCATCTCCTGTACGATGTGCTTGTACGCCGGGTCATCAATCAGGTTGCAGACCTCGTCCGGATCGCGCTTCAGATCGTATAGCTCATCAGTGTCGTAGAGGCGCCGGACATACTTCCACTCATGCGAGCGTACCATCACGGCCTTCCCGTGGACCTCCGGCTGGGTAAACTGCAGCGCCGGGCGCGACCAGTAGATGTTCTCATGTGGCCTGTCGGTCTCATGTGTGTGGATTTCGTCCTTCAGCGCCCCACCCTCAGAGAATACGTACTCGCGGTGTGCGGTCGTTTCCCCGCGCAGGACAGGCATCAGTGACTTGCCGAAGTGCGTATGCCCGAGTTCCAGAGCGCACGCCTCGGCCAGCGTCGGCAGCAGATCAATCATCTCGACAAGCGCCTCCGAGGGCTCGGCCAATGGCTCACAACCGGGCACGCGGATGGCGAAGGGCACGTTGGTCAGGCAATCCTCGAAGGTGTTTTGCATCTTCTCCGTTGACTGATAATCGCCCGCGAAGTCTCCGTGGTCGGAGGTGGCGACAATGACGGTGTTGTCCCACCGGCCGCTGTCCTGCAGCGCCTCGATGATCCATCCCAGGTTGCGATCAGTCTTGGTAGTCATGCCCCAGTACACGGCGACGATCTCGCGCAGCTCGTCATCGCTGAGCTCATCCGTGCGCATCCGTTCATGGACCATCTGAAGTATCTTCGGCTTCCCGGCGAAATTGTCCGGCGGGCGGATCGGGAAGGGCACGCGTTCTCTGTCATACATCGAGAACCAGGGCTCCGCGACGGCATAGGGCGGATGGGGGAAGGTCTGGTTGATGAGCATGAAGAACGGCTCCTGCGGCGGATCGGCGATGAATTCGCCGGCCTGCTGTGCCACGTAGTCATCGCTCAGTGAGGGGCCATAGTTCTCAGGCATTTCGCCCCACAGGAAGGTGTGATAGAGCCGGTCCCCGGGCTCCCACGGGCCCTTGGTGACGACCTCTTGCCCGCCGGTGCCAACGACGCGCTTATGACAGGACAGCGGGATGACCTGTTCATTGAGCATATCGTTCTTGCCGCCCCACCACACGTAGTAGCCATCCTCCTTGAAATAGCGGAGCATGTTCGGCTCATGGCGCCTCAGCATGTGGTGCATGGTGCGATGTCCGTTGACGTGGCAGTACCATGCGGAGGCCATTGCCACGCGGCTGGGCGTGCTGACGGGGTTCTGCACAAAACACCACCGCACCCCCGCGCCCTGTTGGGCCACAAAGTCAGTGTTTGGTGTCTGGATCAGCGGATTCCCCCAGTATCCGGTATCCTTCGCCCGGGCCTGGTCGGTGACGAATAGCACGACATTGGGCCGTGTGCTCCTGGACACAGTAGCGTCACTCCTCTCAGTTGGCGGAGCCGGACATCCGGCTCGCATACGTTTCAGTGAGCTGTTTCCCTTCACCTCATCGGTATTCCTTGGCCGGGAGCAGGAATCGGCGGGTCAACCGGCGAATCTCCCTGCGATTATACTGAGATGGCGTGGAGCAGCCCGGTGTGGGTGAATTCAAGGCGTCATGCCTGAAGGGATGTGCGATGGCAGGTTTGGGTACGTTCAATCTCTGGGCGTGTGGGTGTTCGCATGTCCATACCGATATCAGGCATGGGCGTGAGAGCCTCGCCGAAGCGATCCGGCAGAGCGAATCCGGCGGTGAGCAGGGCGGGCCGCCGTTCGACTGGGACATCATGCTCCATCTGGGGGACCTGTCCGGGCAGCAGGATTCGCCCCAGGATGAACACGGCGAGGAAGTCGTCCGGCAGTTTGCAGCCGTCGAGCGCCACCAGCGCGAGAACATCTACAATCTGCTCGGCAACCATGACGCAAGTTGCCCCGACGAGCCGACACAGTGGTGGTTCCGCAAGTGGGTTGATCCGATGGGGCTCAACCCGGACGTGTCGGGAGTACATAGTGACCGTCGCCCCTTCCCCACCTCCGGCACGTGGGAACGCTACACCATCAGCATCGGTAACATGCTGATCCTGATGCTGGGCGACCGCAATGATGGAGGACCTCCTGCGGGCCGCGCCGAGCGTGGCGGCTATCCGGCGGGTAAGGTCACTCGCGAAACCTTCGAGTGGTGGAAAGACACCGTCGAGGCCAATCCCAGCAAGATCATCGTCACCTGCCACCATCATATGCTGCGCGAGACAACTGTAGCCTCCGGCCCATGGGAGGGTGTCAAGGGGAATTACCACGGCTGGTTTGACGAGGAGCATCATCCCGAACTGCCGCCCGGGGCTCCAGTCGGGGCCTCGCATCTGTATTTCGTCGGCGATGAACCTGACAGCTCTGCCTTCACCGACTATCTTCAGGAGCATCCGGGCGCTGTGGACCTGTGGCTTGGTGGGCATACCCACACTCATCCGGATGACACCTATGGCGGCAGGTCGCACATAGAGCAGAAATGGGGCGTCACCTTCATCAATGTGGCGGCACTGACGAAGTATCATGTCATGTCAAAGGCTGTGCCGATGTCACGGCTTCTCAGCTTTGAGAAGGGCAGCGATGTGGTAACCGTGCGCTGCTACCTGCACACAGATGACTACGCTCCGCAGGGGTGGTATGACAAGGCGCAGCGGGAGGCGCCGCTGCGTACTGCCTTTTGTCCATGTCCGGCCAACTGAGAGAGAGCATTGCGCGATTCCGCATGCTGCGAAAAGGATAGCGATGGCAGGCGACGTGCGCACAGGCAGCGCTGACAGCTCCGGTGGGGAATTCTCCGGCGGTGTGGTCGAGGTTGAACTGGCGCAGGGCCTCGGGCAGGAAGCGCGAACTCATGGCATACGGGCTAAAGGTCACATTGACTCACGCCGACGAACATACATATAATGACAATCGTATGATACGGTAGTCAAGGGGGTCACGCGCCACATGTCTCTGGGCATTGCGATCAAGGGACCAGAGGGTCTTGTTTTGGCTGCAGAGAGCCGGTTAACTCTGACGGCGCATTCAGCGGACGCGCACCAACCCCAACTTCATGTCAGCTATGACCACGCAACGAAGCTCTTCTCATTTCAGGAGCATCACAGCTACGTTGCAGTGGTCACCTATGGGCTGGCGGCGATGGGCAACCGAACAGCCTATAGCTTTCTGCCGGAACTCGAGGTTCAACTCCCAAAGAAGCGCATGCCTGTACAAGACTTCGCGCAGACGCTATGCGACTTCTACCGGGAACAGTGGGACGGCCTAGTCCCGGATGATTACACAGGGCCCAGCATGACCTTCGTAGTTGCGGGCTTCAACGAAATGGAGCCGTATCGCCGGGTGGACCTGATCGAGATA
>JAUWOG010000032.1 GCA_030612305.1 Armatimonadota bacterium
GCCTTTTGCCGTTGCCTTTTGCCGTTGCCTTTTGCCCTATGCCTTTTGGAGGACAGGCTTCCTAGCCTGTCAATGCTGTTCATCAATGCTGTTGCCTTTTCCCGTTTGCTTTTGTCGTTGCCTCTCGTCTTTCTCTCTAGACCCTGTAGCACGAGCTTCCAGCTCGCGCTCGTCGCTTCTATGGTCGGGTGGCTGGGCCTCAGCTTCGTGTTGGCCGGATCATTCATGAATGGGGTGGCTCGGCCTGAGCTTTCGGCCTCATCGAAAGCTCAGGTGACAATTGAACAAGCTGTGCTTGTTCAATTGTCAGCTTCCAGCCCGAGGATGCCGTTCATCAATGCCGTTGCCTTTTGCCGTTTGCCGTCCGTCGTTCGGAGGCGCCTGACCGTGGCGTGGTTTGCGATGCCGTTCATGAATGGCGTTGCCTTTTGCCGTATGTCGTCCGGAGGGGCCGAATACGGAGGCGCCGGGCACCCACTCCGCAGGAGTGGGGCGGCGCCGGAGTATCCGGCCCACAGCCGTTGCCTTTTGCCGTTTGCTTTTGCCGTTGCCTCTCGTCTTTCTCTCCAGAACCTGTAGCACGAGCTTCCAGCTCGCGGCCGTGGCTTCTATGGTCAGGTGGGGACGCGAAGAGGACACGGAGCGTCCTCCCGTTCTCAGCTTCGGGCGCAAGCTCTGCTTCCGCAAGGAGGCCGGCCCGCTCATCTCAATCGCGACACGTTTTTTTCCGCGTGGGCCGGCCTCGCGGGGTCGTGAACGGCACGACCGCCACTCGACGCGGCCCCTCCTTTACGACATGCGCCGTTGCCGTTCGCCCTCCGCCTTCCCCCTCTTCCCTGACGTGGCCCGACAATTGCAGAGGGACTCACTGCTTGCCATCACGACGCGGCAGTCAAGCGGTGAGGACAGGGTGGCCCTGCCATGACGCGACGACCTCGACGTGAAGACGAACCCGCGCGCCGCAGACACGACCGGTCCGGCTCCGAGGCGTCTCCTGATGCCCTTGCTGGCGGCTCCGAGTACCGCGAACTCATCGAGCGGCACGCCCACGTCGTCAAAGCGGTGGTCAGCCGCCTCGACCGCTGCCTCCCGCCGGAGGTTGACCGCGGCATGTTGATTGGCAAGGCGATCATGGCGCTGGTGGACACAGCCCACCAGACACCACCGGGCGAGTTCTTCGAGGACCAGGCCCGCAGCAACATCTGGAAGACGATCGTCGGGTGGTTGGGCGAGCAGCCGTGGTTGCGCCGCCGCCTCAAAGAATCCGCAGACAGGCTCTACGAGGCGTACCTCGCGGCTCTCCGGAAGATGGAGCATACTCGGCGCTCGACGGACACCCCGCTTGACGCGGCGGCACTCGCCGAGGAGTTGCAGGTGACTGACGCCCGCCTCGAGCAGTGGCTCAACGAGGTCAGCGCTTACTTCACAGCCTGGCCGCGCAGCTTCCTCGGCGTTGACGACACGGTCCAGACGATTGCTGCCGAGCATGACGACACTCGCGCCCGCGATGCGACTGACGCCCGTAGCGCCACTGATTCGCACGGCACGCGGCAGCTTGCGTCGGCCATCTCGAAGTTGCCTCCCAAAGGGCGGCTTGTGGTGACGCTTTCTCACTACGAGGAACTGAGCCACGACGAGATTAGCGAGATCATGGCTATTCCGGTGGCTGAGGTGAGCCGGACTTACGCTGAGGCGGGCCTTCACCTCCGCGCGATCCTCGCCGACGCCGCCTGCCCCGGCCCTGCCCTTCCCCGACTGCCCTCGCCGTACTGTAGGGCGGGGCCCTGTGCCCCGCCGGCCGTGTGGCGCGTTCTCTCGCGGGGCGCCGGCCCCCATTCCTGCCCGCTTGGGATCCCGAAAAAGGCGCCGTGGACGACAGGGATTCTTGCCTGTCGCGCTCGGTTGTATGCTATAGTTTGGCGGGCGGGTGGGAACGCTCGGGCGGCTGGCGGGTACCGCCCCATCATATTGCAAAATCGGAAGAATATCGCGACGCCGAAGGGGAGCTGGGCCGGCTGACATTTGGTAGGGCATGATGTTGCAATAGCGCAGGAATAGTGGGGTGAATGACCTCACTATTGCGGTCGAATAACGAGAGAATCTGGTCGCGGCGAGCTCGGCATAGTGGTAGTTGATAGATGATTCTGACCCCGACAGTCAAGGCGACACGCGGAAAGTATCCCGGGCGCTCAGGAGCCACGCAGATAGGCCTGAGAGCCTGATGCCGGGCACAAAAGGGCCGGAATTGACCCCCGGAGACAGGGCTGAATGGCGGCTTCGACACCCTCTGAGGGTCCCGATTGCACGAGCGCAACAGGCTCAGGGGGTCGCGAGCGGGCGACTGGATATTCCTGTGCTGGTACAAGGAGTCGCCGGCCCAGAGTGGGTCTTTCAGGCCGGATGTCAAACGCGGGCTCATTCCTGACCAGCGCGCACAGGCAGCGTTTTCTGACTATCGGGGTCGCGCCGAAGCGTGTGCCCGAGTGATCCGTAGAATGCCGCTATGGTCTGACTTGGCTCCCGGGGTCAGGGGATTCCCTCGCATACCATGAATGCAGCCAGTTTGCGCCGCCGGAGATAGGATACTGTCGGAGCCTGGTCCCCGGTCTCGGGCGGGAATACCTGTCGGACCGGGCGGCTTTTTTCCTCAACTATAGTTTCGGGCTGACCGATATACGTTCGGGAGAGGCTTCTTAGGGGCTCCGCTGCCATGCTGCCTGCTGTCGAGCAAAGTTGGCGTGGAGAGCTGTGCGATAGGGAGCTTCCGCATGATCAGAGGCCTTTACTCGGCCGCCTCCGGTATGACCACCCAAGCTGCGAAGAACGACGTATATGCCGCGAATCTGGCCAATGTCTCGACTGCCGGGTATCGCCGCAGCCGCGTCATCCAGACCAGTTTTCCACGGGATCTGGCGATATCGAATTTGCTCTCCGAAGTATTGAATTCCCCCGGCGCGAGTGGTGGTTTGCGCGGCGGCGTAGTCGTGTCTGCCGCCAGCGTGGACCTTTCCCCGGGCCCCATTTCCCAGACCAACAATGACTTCGACCTCGCCATTTCGGGCGCAGGTTTCTTCTGCCTCAATTCCCCGCAGGGCCTCATATTCACCCGTAGCGGCCAATTTCAGCTTGACGCCGGCAACATGCTGGTGTCTCGGGCTGGCTATCCGGTGCTGGGTCTCAGCGGCCCGATTCGCCTCGCTTCCGGTGCGCTGAAGGTTGACGAAAGCGGGCAGGTATGGGACGGCGACCAGCCCGTGGACACTCTCCGAATTGTGGAGTTCGCCGACCCGGGGAGTCTGCGCAAGACGGAGGGCGGGCTCGTCGGCGGCAGCGGGGAACGCCCGGCCACCGGCTACACAATTGCCCAGGGCGCGATCGAAGGCTCGAATGTCAGGGCGATGACGGAGATGGGGAAGATGATGAACGGCATGCGGCTGTATGAGGCGAATGTGCGCGCGCTGCAGATGCAGGATGAGAGCATTGCGACGCTGCTGCGCGAGGCCGTCGGATAGCCCTGTACGTACACATATATGTAGCGACAAGGAGAAACGGTAGAGATGATGCGAGCACTGTGGTCGGCGGCCAGCGGGATGATGGCGCAGCAGCTCAATGTGGACACAATCGCCAACAACCTGGCTAATGTCAACACAGCGGGCTTTAAGCGGCAGCGCGTGGATTTCCAGGATCTCATGTACCAGGTGACGAAATTGCCGGGCTCACCGGCTGCCAGCGGCGTCCAGATACCGACCGGCATTCAGGTCGGGCTGGGCGTGCGAGCCGCCGCGACGACGAAAATCTTCGCTCAGGGCACCTTCCAGAATACCGGCAACCCGCTGGACCTGTGCATCGAGGGCGACGGCTTCTTCCAGGTGCTCAAGCCCAGTGGCGAAGTCACCTACACGCGCGCAGGCACCTTCAAGCTCGACAGCAACGGGAATCTGGTGACGAGCGACGGCTATCCGATGGAGCCGCCGATAGCGATCCCGACCGACGCGGAAGCTATCTCAATTGGCGGAGATGGCACGGTAGGGGTGATGCTGGCGGGCGACACGGCGCCGCAGGAGATCGGGCAGATCACGCTGGCGCGGTTCGCCAATCCCGCCGGGCTGCTCAATATCGGCCACTCGCTGTATGCCGAGACGGCCGCCTCCGGAGCCCCGCAAATCGGCGCGCCAGGCACGTCAGGCCTCGGGCAGATGGCCCAGGGCGTGCTCGAGCTTTCCAATGTCGAAATCGTCGAAGAGATGGTCAATATGATCACCGCGCAGCGTGCGTATGAAGCCAACAGCCAGGCCATCAAGATCGCCGACGACATGCTGCAACTCGCCAACAACGTGAGGCGTGGATAGCGCACAATGAGCTACTGCAATCATCCCGACGACCTCGGGCTGGAGGCCGAGCTACGGGTCGGGGAGTGAGGCGTGGATAGATGAGATGCGGCGCTGAGGGCAGGATCAGGCGGGCTGTGGGCATAATGGCGGTTGCGGCGCTGGTCGCGTCGTTCGCGGCTACTTGCCGGGCGGGGCCGCTGACCGTGCTCCTGCGCGAGGAGGCAGTAGTGGCCGCCGGGCCGGTGACTCTGGGCCAGCTAGCGGACATCGAGGCGGAAACGGAAGCAAGCTCGCAGATCGCGGCGGTAATCATCGGCAGCAGCCCGCTGTCCGGGCGCGAGCGCAGCATCTCGGCCGGCTATATCCGGATGCGCATGGCACGGGCCGGCGTCAGCGGCGATACGGCAAAGCTCGGCGGGGCCGCTGCGGTGGTGGTGCGCGTCGCAGCCGAGAAGGCTGTGCGGCCCCAGGTTCCGGCGGGTCAGGTGCGCGACCCGGCCACAGCCAGTCATGGGCCGAGACCCGCGACGCGACCGAGCAGCAGTGCGGTGGCGGGCGAGGCATGGACCTGCAAACGGGGCCAGAAAGTGCAGATACGCGTCCTCTGTGGCAATATCGTCGTCCTCACCAGCGGGCAGTTACTCGAGAATGCAGCGGCAGGGGAGTCAGTGATGGCGCGAGTGGGCTCGACAGGGGGAAGAGTCTGCGGCGTGCTGAGCGGCCCGCATGAGCTGACGGTGAGGCTGTGAGCGGGGCTTCCCGAGGCGGGGTCCGCGAGGGCAAACGGTAACGATGAGTGTCGTTCGGAGGGGCCGAATAGGATCGACTTTGCGGAGCAAAATCAATCCTATCCGGCCCACAGATCATTGCGAAATGTGCCGGATGCGGCAGCGCAAGTGGAGTTCGCGGACATGAGACCTCAGCTTGGGCGTGGGCCGGATTCTCGGGGGAAGTTGCACTTCCGCCTCGTATTCGGCCCCTCCGAACGACGTGCGACAAAGGCAACGGCGAACGGGGACAGGCGGACGACAGGGAATGAGAATGATGGCGTGGGGCGGATTCTCAGCGGAAGTTGCACTTCCGCCTCGTATTCGGCCCCTCCGAACGACATAGGGCAAACGGCAACGGCCGGCGCGGCAGCCCGCGTGTACGCGGGACCCTACAACGGCAAGGGACGGCAGGCTGGCTGGCCTCCACGAAGCATAGACGGATTCAAGGAGCAATGGATATGAGACATGTTGCGGCTGCAGCAATGCTGGTCATCACAGTCGCCGGTAGCGCAGTCGGTGATGACCTCTACAAATCAAGTAGCTTCTTCACCGGGCTGTTTGCGGACCGGAAAGCCGCCGCAGTAGGCGATGTGCTGCATGTGCTCATAACCGAGAGCGCGTCGGCTACGCAGCAGGCCGCGCGTGTCCATAACAAGGACTCCGATACCACCTCGAGCGCGGGCACCGGCTGGCTGGACTTCATCCCGCTGCTGGGCTATGGAGCCAAGAGCAAATACAACGCAGGAGCTACCGCGACGCGCAGCGGGACGATCTCCGCGCGGCTCACCGTCGCCGTCAAAGAAGTGCTGGCGAATGGGAACCTGGTCGTCGAAGGGCACCGCCGCGTGCAAGTCAATAAGGACCTCCAGGATATTGTGATCCGGGGCGAAGTGCGCAGGCGGGACATCAGCCGCAATAATACCGTGTTCTCGTATCAGGTGGCTAACGTCGAGATCGAGTACACCGGGTCCGACCCGCGGAAGCCGGGGAGTAAGGTCGGGCTCATCTCGCGGATTATCAATTTGCTGTTTTAGTGCGGACGCGCATTGCGAAATGTGCCGGATGCGCCGGGGCAAGTGGAGCTCGCGGACATGAGACCTCAGCTTGGGCGTGGGCCGGATTCTCCCCGGTCGCTCCGCTTCCGGCTCGTATTCGGCCCCTCCGAACGACATGCGGCAACGGCGAACGGGGACAGGCGGACGACACTCCGCGTGGGCATGAAGGGATTGGGTTTACTGGGCCAGCCTTGGGAGCTTTGCTGCGCAAAGCTCCCTGCGACAGGCCCCTCCATTGCGGCATACGGCGGCAGGTTGAAAAGCGGAGATTCCGGTAGAGGGATGAGAATGATGCGAAGAGGCGGCGTAGCAATACCTGTGGCGGCGAGAATGGCGGCCGCCAGAATGACAGCGAGAGGTGGATCGGCGGGTGTCATGAGAGCGAGAGTCGGCTCGGCGGGCGTCATGAGGGCGAGAGGCAGCTCGGCGAAAGTGATAGCAGGGATGGTCGTCGCGGTGATGGTTGTGGCGGCGGTAGTGATGCCGGCGCGGTGCGGTGCGGTGGAGCTGCGGGTCAAAGACCTGGCGTCGCTCTCGAATGGCGGCGCGCATAAGCTCATCGGCTATGGCCTCATCGTCGGCCTGCAAGGCACCGGGGATGGGAAGAAAGCCGTCTTCACCGTGCAGGCGCTGGCGAATATGCTCGAGGAATTCGGCCTGAGTATAGACCCGTCACAGCTCCAAGTTGACAATGTGGCGGCAGTCATGCTCACCGCCGAACTGCCCCCGGATACCTCGGTCGGCATGAAGCTGGATGTCACCGTCTCGTCCATGGGGGATGCAAAGAGTCTGCAGGGAGGGACGCTGCTGCTGACGCCGCTGCGCTGCGCCGATGGCGAGGTCTATGTCATAGCGCAGGGGAGCGTGTCCATAGGCGGCTACAACGCAGGCAGCGGGACCTCGAATGTGCGGAAGAACCATAGCGCAGTCGGTCGCGTGCCGAACGGGGGCTCCGTAGTCAAAGCGCTGTCGAGTGCGCTGCTGGGGCCGGAGGGGAGAGGCAGGCACCTGATGCTGCAGTTGCACCAGGCGGATTTCACGACCGCACAGCGGCTGGCAGATGCGATCAACGGCGGGCTGGAAAGCGGCTACGCACGAGCCAGCAGCGCCAGCAGCGTGGAAGTCGCGCTGAGTGCGGAATGTGCAAATGTGATGGAGCTGATTGCGCGGATTGAGAACCTGCCGATCGAGCCGGATATGCCCGCGCGCGTAGTCATCAACGAGCGGACCGGGACAGTGGTCATCGGCTCGCGAGTGCGGATCCTGCCGGTGGCAATCGCGCACGGGGCGCTGACGGTGAAGACCGAGCGGGAGTATCAGGTCTCCCAGCCGCCGCCGCTCATATATGAGGATAACAGCACCGTGATTGAGGCAGGGATGGCGCCTGCTGCGGCGCTGGACGATGCGGCGGCTCAGAAAGCGGTGCCGCAAGAGACACCAGCATTGCAGAAGGCGGCAGCGAAGAGCGGTGAAGAGGGCGCTGTGAAGCCGGAGGAAGCGGGGGCGTCGCCGCAGGCGACGCTGGCGAAGGACGGCGGGGGAGATACGGGAGATACGGCTGACAAGCACGGCCGGAATGAGGAAGGCAAGAGCGGAGTCGTCGTGCCGGTTGTAGCGGGCGGCGGGCGCGGGCGGACTGTCGTCGTTCCCAAGGATACGGTGGAGGTGGAGGAGGAGGACCGGAGGCTGCTGCCGGTTGGTGGTGAGGCGACGCTGCAGGACCTGGTGGCGGCGCTGAATGCACTCGGTGTGAAGCCGCGAGACCTGATAGCGATCATCCAGGCGCTGAAGGAAGTCGGGGCGCTGCAGGCGGAATTGATAATTCAGTAGGCAAAAGAGAGATAGTGAGCGATGTCATGAGAATGGACGGATTGCACAACGACCGGCCGGCGCTGGCGCTGCATAACATGCGGGGCGATGCGACCGGGCAGAGCAAACAGGAGAATAAGAAGCTGCGGGATGTGTGCCAGCAGTTTGAGGCGTACTTCGTGGCGGAATTGCTGAAGACGGTGGCTGAGGGCTCGCGCTTCGAGGGGATGCTGAAGGAAAGCCGTGCGGAGAAGGTCTTCGGGGCACAGCGCGATGCAGAGCTGTCACAGGTGCTGGCGAAGCGCGGCGCACTCGGCATCGGGCAGTTGCTGTATGAGCAGCTGTCGCCGCAACTCGAGGCGGCTGCAGAGGCAGATGCGGAAGGCCAGGACCCGGAGAAGGCTGCGTAGTATCCCGGCAGCAAAGGATGGGGTAATAATGGCAGTGGCCGAAGAGCTGGCAGGATGGGAAGAGCTCGCAGGTCTGATGGCGCAGCAGCGGGATATGCTGCTGCGGAGAGACCACGGCGGGCTGCCGGACCTGAACCGGCTCGTGGCAGAGAAGCTGGCTGGTGTAAGCCGGGCAGAGCTGAACTCGCATCGTGAGTTTCGTCCGGAAACTCCACGCGCGGCAGCGGCGGCTCTCAATGAGCTGCAGCGTCAGGTGCGGAATCAGGCGCAGGTGAACTGCGAGCTGGCTGCTGATGCGCTGGCGCACGCTGAGTTCCTGCTGGAAGCGCTGTATCCGCAAGCGCGGAGTCCGGTGTATGACGAGGGCGGCAAGGTGAGCGGATGCCGTGTGAATGCGGCGGTGGATTGGGAGGCGTGAAGGGGGGCGCAAGCTTTGCTTGCGCATGGAGTTTGCTTCGGAACAGACTCGGGCTGGAAGCTGACAATTGAACAAGCCCAGCTTGTTCAATTGCCACCTGAACTTCGCGAACGACGCGAAGCTCAGGCCGAGCCACCCATCTCTTGGGACACCGAGCCACCCATGTATTGGCGGGCCGAGCCACCCATTCATGAATGATGCGTGCAACTGGAAGCTGGGCGCAAGCCTCTGGCGTGGGCCGGATTCTCGCCGGAAGCTACACTTCCGGCTCGTATTCGGCCCCTCCGAACGGCTACGGCAAAGGCTACGGCAAACGGCAACGGCGGCGCGGAGGGAGTTCTGATAGCGCGGATTGAGATAGGCAGGTGAGCAGATATGTCCCATGGTGTGATGGAACTGGCGAAGAATACGCTGCTGGCGCAACGTGCAGCGATGCAAGTAGTCGGCCACAATATAGCCAATGCCAATACCGAGGGCTATGTGCGGCAAGTAGTAGTGATGGAGCCGATCCCAGGCGCGATGCGAGGGGCATACGGCGCTACCATCGGTCACGGGGCGCGCATCGTTGCGGTCAAGCGTCTGCAGAATGTGTTTGTCACCGCGCAGATTCACCGCTACGCCGCCTCGCTGGGCCGCGAGCGGGCAACCGAAGACATGCTCTCGCAAGTCGAGGCGATCTTCGCCGAATTCAGCGAAAGCGGAATCACCGATAACCTGAACCGGATGTTCTCGGGGTTCGAGCAGATCGGGATGAACCCGACGAACCTGGCGGCGCGACAGGAAACAGTGGTGCGGGCGGGTATCATGGCGGATATCATCGGCAGCCGGTATGAGGATCTGAATAGCCTGCGCGTCGAGATCAATGAGCGGCTCGGCAACACCGTCGAGGAAGCAAATGTGCTGGCGCAACGGATCGCGGACCTGAATGTGAAGATGGGTGAGGCGAGTACGGACGCGATTCGTAATGATCTGGAGAATATGCGGGAGGGGGCGATGTCGCGGCTGTCGGAGCTGACCGGCGCATACTTCATCGAGCGGTCGGATATGCAGATAGATGTGCTGATCGGCGGGCGGCGGATAGTGCAGGCGAATGAGGTCACCGAACTGAGGGTGGAGCTGGACCCGGGCAACCCGGGGATGCAGCGAGTATGTCTCGGGGCTGTGGCGGAGCCGGATGGTCTCGGAGGCGCGCTGATGGGGCTCGTCGAGGTGCGGGACGGGCAGATGGTGGAGTATATGGCGCGGCTGGATACGTTTGCAGAGACGGTGGCCGAGGCAATGAATGTCATACATGGGAACGGCTATGACCTGAACGGTGATGCAGGGGAGGATTTCTTCGTGTATGTGGCGGGCGCAGGAGCAAGCACCCTGGAGGTGAACGCAAATATCGTCGCCGATCCGGGGCTGATTGCAGCGGCGAAGGATGCGGATGCCGTCGGAGATGGGTCGAACGCGTCTGAGATCGCGCAGTTGCGGGATACGAAGGTCTTCGCCGGGACGCAGAATCCGACGGAGTATTATGCGGATCTGATCGGGCAGATGGGGAGCGATACGCGGTCCTCGGCGGATATGGTGCTGGTGCGGGAGTCGGTGGTGAGGAACCTGCAGGCCAACTACGAGGCGATATCGGGGGTGTCTCTGGATGAGGAGGCGGCAGACCTGATCCGCTACCAGCAGGTGTATAACGCGGCGGCGCAACTCATGCAGACGAGCATCGAAATGATGGATGCGCTGTTTGCGATTGGGTAGGGCGGAGTATTCATGAGTGTGATCGCAGACGCGGCGTGAACTGACAGGCAGGCCGCTTGCGGGCGGTTAGAGCCGGTTCTGCCAGGTAGCGCGAAATGACAGCCCGCAATTATGCGAATGGACTCGGGCTGGAAGACGCTGCTGCTTTATGGGCCTTTTTCCTGAGCCATCTCACACTTGCCGCATGGTACAAGCCATCATCGCACAAAAGCCAGTCATTTTCGATGAATTGTCGCACGTTTCTAACAGATACGACAATAACGTCAATAAATGG
>JAUWOG010000343.1 GCA_030612305.1 Armatimonadota bacterium
TCCTGTACCTGATAGCCGCAATCGCGCTGATCGTTGACCATCCACAGCGGCTGGCGCACGTGTTTCCCTGGCTGCAGAAACGGGGGGAGCAATAGGAGGCAGACGGGAAAGTGGCAAGAGGCGCAGTGTGCCGTGCGGCGATGCAGTTGAAAGGGTGTGGCAGGGATGATCGATCGGAATCTGTTGCGGGAAGAGCCGGAGCGAATCCGTGAGGCGCTGAGGAAGCGGGGAGCGGATTTCGACCTCGACCGGCTCATTGAGCTTGATGAGACGCGACGGGAGTTGCTTGAGGTGGAGCAGCTCCGAGCGCGGCGCAATGAACTCTCCGGGCAGATCGGCCAGGTGATACGCGACGGCGGGGATGCTGAAGCGCTGAAGGCCGAGGTCGGCGAGCTGAAGGCGCAAATCGCTGAGATGGAGGCGGAACTCGAGCAGGTGGAGGCGGAGTTCGAGCAGATGATGCTTGAGATTCCGAACCTGCCGCTGGATGAAGTGCCGGCGGGCGCAGACGAAGATGACAACGTGGTGGTGAAGGAATGGGGCGAGCCCCGGCGGCTGGATTTCGAGGCGTCGCCGCACTGGGAGATAGGCACGCGGCTGGGGATTTTGGATTTTGAGGGTGCAGCGCGAATTGCCGGCGCGCGCTTCGTGACTAATGTGGGGGCGGGTGCAACGCTGGAGCGGGCCCTCATCAACCTGATGCTTGACACGCATACGCGGAAGCATGGGTACACCGAGATTGAGCCGCCGCTTCTGGGCAACGCGACTTCGCTGACGGGGACTGCGAACCTGCCGAAGTACGAGGATGACCTGTTCAAGACGACGGACGGTTTCTACCTGGTTCCGACAGCAGAGGTGCCGCTGACGAACATGCACCAGGGCGAGATTCTGGAGGCTGAGGCCTTGCCGAAGCATTACTGCGCGTACACGCCGTGCTTCCGGAAGGAGGCCGGTGCCGCAGGCCGGGAATCGCGCGGGCTGATCCGGCTGCACCAGTTCCATAAGGTTGAGATGATGAAGTTCGTGACACCTGAGACCGCCAGCGAGGAGCTGGCGCAGTTAGTCAGGAACGCGGAGACGATCCTGGAGATGCTGGGCCTGGCCTACCGGCGCGTGGCGCTGTGCACCGGGGATTTGGGCCATCAGCCCCGGCAGACATTCGACCTGGATGTATGGATGCCGGGGATGGAACGGTGGGTGGAGATCTCGTCATGCAGCCAGTACGGTGAGTACCAGGCGCGGCGGTGCAATACGCGCTATCGTCCGGAGCCTGAGGCCAAGCCGGTGTTCGTGCATACGATGAACGGCTCGGGTCTGGCGACCGGGCGGACGGTGGCGGCGATACTGGAGACCTACCAGCAGGCCGACGGGACGGTGGAAGTCCCCGAGGCGGTGCGGCCGTACATGGGCGGGATGCCGGTAATCACGCCGCCGCTGCCGTGAGACGCCATTCCTATTGAGCGCGGTGGAATTCCCGAAGGAAATGGAGGCCGGGGGATGATGCCTGCAGGAGCAGTGGCGATTATCCTGCTGGTGAACGGTCTGCAGATCGGGCTGCCGCAGCCGGCCTTCGTGCAGGACGGTGCGGCATGGATTCCTGGGCGCGCGGTGCTGGCAGCGGCCGGCTACGAGGTGCAATGGCAGCAGGAGGGCAACTGTGTGCTGCTGGCAGGTGCCGAGCCGCCGGCGACTATTTACCTGGACCGTTCGGAAGTGGTCATCGGCGATCGCAGCGAACGTCTGAGGCCTCCTCCCCGGCGTGTCAAGGGGACGCTTTACCTGCCTGTGGCGCTCTTCCGCCTGCTTGGTTTCGAGGTGGAATGGGAACCGGAGGCGAAGGCCCTGAGGCTGTCGAAGTGGGAGCAGGCGCGGGGAGTAGTAACGATAGGTGAGTTGAAGGCTGATCCGCCGGCGTACATCGGTCGGCGGGTGCGGTTGGGCTGTGAGTATGTGACGCTGCCGGGTCCGGGGCAACGGGAGTGCCTGGTGCAGGACCGCGAGGAGATGCTCAGGTGCGTATTGCCGGCGAGCGGGGCGGGACCTTCACCAGGGGAGGCGATTCGGGGCGCAATCGGGGGGCGGATAGATGTGATGGGCGAGGTTCGCTTGTTCAAGTCTGCATCTATGTACATAGACATACTTGAACTGCATCCTACAAGTGGGATTGCGGCGCTGTCCTGCGGCTTGAATACTGACCGGGCAAGCTACCCTCGGGGGCAGGTAGTGCTCGTGGAATTCTCAGCGTGCAATCAGACGAGGGAAGCGATAGGACTCGGGGCGGATGTGACGGCGCACCTAAGCATCAGGGATGACGCCGGCGGGGAGGTATGGCAACAGGAACTCGCGCTGCCGGCATCTATGGAGCCCGGCGAGACGGAACTGGCGAGCTTCCGTTGGGAGCCGGGGGCGGACGTGAAACCAGGGCGATATGTGCTGGGGCTTGAAAGCGATATGGAACTGTGGGCGCACCAGGCGTGTTTGAGGATAGAGGGAAGTGAGCTGAGAGGGGGTGTGCCGGGGCGATGAGTCCGGAACGGGGAGAAGAGCTGCCGAGCGAGGGGAGGACGGGCCGAGGGGACCCGAATCTGCTGGCGGCGGTAGGGGGCTACCAGAAGCGTCGGCGACCGGGCTGGTACCTGGCGCTGGTGCTATTGGGTTTTGGCCTGGGCGCACTGCTGGCGCTGGTCGTGGGCAGGCCGCCTGCACCGGCGGGCGATGAGGATCTGCCAGCGCCGGGGCGGCCAACGCCGGCGGCGATCCGGGCCGGGCTGGTGTTTGCCGCGAGCGAGACGGCGCCGGAGCGGACTCCGGATATGATTGCATCCGGGGTGAAGCGGGTGTACTGCCATTTCCGGCTGCCCGGCGTGGAGTCGCTGGAGAGCCTGTCGGGCCACTGGTCGTGCGACGGCGAGGAACAGAGGAAGCTCGGGGGGAGCGATTTTGCGGGCCAGATTGAGGGCAAGCTGGCGGTGGGATATGCCGTCATAGAGACGCAGCCGCCGGCAGGATTCCAGCACGGTATCTACGAGGTGACGATCAGGACCGCCGACGGTGTTGTGCGGGAGGGCAGCTTTGTGGTGGTGGACGATCCGGACAAGATCCTGAGCAAGCCGGTTCCGGAGGCGGTTGGGGTGCAGGTGCGGCAAGCGACGATCTGCCCGGCAGTGGATGAGCAGGGGAAGCCGCAAGCGGCGCGTGCGATCTTTGCCACCGACGACGACAAGGTCTATGTCGCGTTCAGGTTCAGCAACGCCAAGCCGGGGAGCGTGGTAGCGGTCGAGTGGCAGTTCCATGAGGAAGCAATTCCGTCGGCGATACATGAGATCCGGCTGGATTCGGCGGAGGGCTGGGCACACGCCTGGATCGGACGGGATAGTGGCGGCTTGCTTGTGCCGGGGAGCTACCGGGCGGTGGTCAAGTCGGTGCCGGATGGTCAGCCACTGGCCAGCGCGGCGTTCCAGGTGAAAGCAGACCAGTGACTGGTCGAGGGCCGGCGGCTTGACAGGCCGCATTGAGGTGGCATATTGTGGTAGCAAGTGGCGGGGCAGGCGGCCAGGACTCCTGGGAAGCGAAGGGCGGCGATCGAGATGGCGACCACCGATGTGTCGGCGAGCGGGGTAGTACCTGCGGAAGTCAAGGCCGGCTTCAACTGGGGCGCATTCTTCCTGCACTGGATCTGGGGCATCGGCAACAACGTGTGGATATCCTTCGTGGTACTCGTCCTGCCGGTCATCTGGAACATCTACCTGGGCGTGAAGGGGAATGAACTGGCGTGGCTGAACCGGGAGTGGGCGAGCGTTCAGCAGTTCAAGGAGACGCAGTACGTATGGTCGAGGTGGGGTTGGATCATCTTCGTCATCAGCCTCATGCTGACGATTGTCTTCTGGAGCATTGTGGGTGCCTTCGTACTTGCGGTGATAGGCCCGACGGGCACCGGATGGGATCATCAAGTACCGCAGTAGGACGGCCTGTCAACCGATAGCCGGCGCAAACGGACCAGGGAGGGATACTGGTTGATGCGCTGGCTTTTTCGTGTTTGCGGGGCTGAGGTTGTGTCGGCCAGAAAGCCGCAGGAGCCGATTCGAGGGGGTGACGCAGCAGATAGGGCTACCGGGGGCGTTGTGGCCCTTAGAGGGCGTTCTGCGGGCGGGGCGAAGTGCGCGCGTTGGCCCGGTGGGGCCACTGCGTGTACTGCCGCGACATC
>JAUWOG010000525.1 GCA_030612305.1 Armatimonadota bacterium
ACTCGCACTGCGATTAAAATGCCCGGCGGGCCCCGTCTGTCAATCGCGGGATGCAAGCGGGGCCTTCCCAAGCTTGCACCGCTCTTCTCCCGCATGGGCCGGCATTCGTCCGTGTCGTTCGGAGGGGCCGAATAGGATTGACTTTGCGGAGCAAAGCCGATCCTATCCGGCCCACGCCAACGCCTCGTGTGGCAATAACAAAGAGGGAAAAGGTGTCCGAGAGGTCAATCTAGCGTCGGCGTGCGGTAACAGATAATGATGCGGAGGCAGATGACTATGCCATCAAGGGATTTCGGTGAATTGCTGGCAGTCTATCAGCGGGAACTGCTCGAGAAGGTCATGCCGTGGTGGATGAACTCGGCGGCGGTTGACCGCGAACATGGCGGGATCCTGCAGAGCCTTGCCGATGATGGGGCGCTGCTGGGAACCGACAAATTCATGTGGTCGCAGTGCCGGGCGCTCTACATGTGGTCGGCACTGTACAACCAGATCGGCAGGCGTCACGAATGGCTGGAGGTGGCGACGAACATATTCGAGTTCCTGCTGCCCATCGGCCACGAGGCGCAGTGGCTGTGGCCGCACTGGGTGCATCGGGATGGCAGCGTCAAGGTCGGGGCCGAGAACATCTACAGCGACGGCTTCGCGATCATGGGCGCGACGGAGTATGCCATAGCGACCGGTGACGAGCGGGCAATTGAGATGGCGCGGCGGACCTATGAGACGGTGCAGAACCGCCTGGCCGTGCCCGGGTCCTACCAGGCCTCGCCGCTGACGCCGCCGGAGGGCGCCAAGACCCACGGCATCTCGATGATCTTCGCCAATGTGTTCCATGACTTCGGCCTGCTTGCCGCCGATACGGAAGTGCTGAGGGCGGCGCATTCTCACGCGCTGCAGGTCATGGATGTGTTCCGCCGTCCGGAGCATAAGCTGGTGCTGGAATGTGTGGCGCTGGCCGGGTCGGAGTTGGACTCGGAAGTGGGGAGGTATGTGTGCCCAGGTCATGCCATCGAGGCGATGTGGTTCCTGCTGCATATCTTCGAGGACCGCCGGGAGCAGGAGCGTATCGGCCAGGCCGTCGAGTGCATCAGGTGGCATCTGGATGCGTGCTGGGATTCGCAATATGGCGGGATGTTCAACAGCCTTGAGTCAGACGGGACTGTCAAGTCGCCGGATGGGGGCAAGTCGTTGTGGCCGCATACGGAGGCGCTGGTGGCGCTACTGCTGGCGTATGAGCTGAGCGAGGAGCAGTGGTGCCTGGACTGGTACGACCTGGTCCATGACTGGTCGTTTGCGCACTTCCCGATGCGCGAATACGGGCAGTGGCACCAGACCGTGGCGAGAGACGGCAGCCCGCCCGAGCGGACCGAGCCGGAGCCCAACCGCGTGATAGACCCGTTCCACCTTCCGCGCGCGCTGATGCTGTGTATCAAGGTCCTCGAGCGCCTGGTGGCAGGGGAACCCAGCCTAAGCGCGTAGGTCGGCCTGAGCTTTCTGCAACGCAGAAAGCTCAGGTAAGAACGCGACTTGTCGGGTTCTTAGCTTCCAGCCCGACGCCTTTTTCGATGTTCACAAATAGTCCAGGATAGAAGAGAGCCGCAGCACAAACTGAATGGAGGCGGAGAGATGAAGGTGTCAGATGATTTTGCCAAGCTGCTGGCGGTGTATGAAGATGCGTTGCTGGATGACGTGATCCCCTGGTGGATGGAGCACGGGATTGACTGGGAGATGGGCGGCGTCACGGAGACGATAGCCGAGGACGGGCAGGTCCATAGCTACGACAAGCCGATATGGTCGCTGGGGCGCGCGCTGTTCGTCTGGTCGAAGCTGTACAACGACATCGGGAGGCGGCATGAGTGGCTCGATGTGGCCGAGCGGATATTCGAGTTCGTGCTGCCCATCGGCCGGAAGTCAGATTGGGTGTGGCCCTCAAAGGTCCACCGGGACGGGAGCGTCATGGACCCGTCAAGCGCCATCTATGCCGACGGCTTTGCGATGATGGGGCTGACGGAATATGCGAAGGCGACCGGCGATGAGGAGGCCATAGCGGGGGCAGTGGCGACGTACGAGACCGTGCGGGAGCGGATGAAGACGCCCGGCGTGCATCTGGCAGTGCCCGAAGAAGTCGCCGACGTGGCCAAAACACACGGCATCTCGATGATCTTTGCCAGCGTGTTTCACGCACTGGGGATACTGCTCGACGATGCGGAAATCCTGAAGGCGGGCCACGATCATGCGGCGATGATTCTGGATGAGTACCTCAAGCCCGAGGAGCGGATTCTGCACGAGTACACCGCCCTGGACGGATCGCTGCTGGAGCGGCCGCCCGGCCAGGAAATCATCGCCGGTCATGCCATCGAGTCAATGTGGTTTCTGATGGAGATATTCGAGGACCGGCATGAGAAGTGGCGCATCAGGCAATGCGTGGAGGCGGTCAGGTGGCATCTGGAGGCGTGCTGGGATCAGGAGTACGGCGGGATGCTGCTGTTCCTGGATGCGGAAGACGGGAAGCTGAAACAGCGCGAGGGCCAGATGAAGATAATGTGGCCGCATACGGAGGCGCTGGTGGCGCTGCTGCTGGGCTACGAACTCACCGGCGAGAAATGGTGCCTGGAATGGTACGACCGGGTGCATGAGTGGACCTGGGCGCACTTCCCGGTTGCGGAATACGGCGAGTGGCACCGGGTAATTGCCAGAGACGGGACCTTCCCCTGGGGCGTGACCGGCGCGGGTGAGATCCCACGCAAGGAGCCTTTCCACCTGCCCCGCGCGCTCATCATGTGCGTGAAGATACTGGAGAGGCTGGCGGCAACATGAGCTGGCTGCTGATACTTGCGGGCTGAATGGCGACGGTCTATCTCCTTGCTCTCCTATGACAGTGCCAACTGCGCTGCCGGCACATCAGGCGGCTCCACACCGTGAAACTGAGGCTGAGCGAATGCAAGGCGCTTCG
>JAUWOG010000294.1 GCA_030612305.1 Armatimonadota bacterium
GCTCTCGGAGTGGGTGAACTCCTCAGTCTTCGGGTCGAAGACGAAGAAGATGGCTTTGCTGGTGAGACCATAGACGAGCCCGTCCGCAGTTACCTGGATGCTGATTACATTTGGGGACTCACCGGGCGGCGCGGCATGGAAAGTGATCTTCTTCGTTTTCCAGTCAACGATGAATAGCTCGCCGGCAGTGGCTACCTGATGCCCTCCGCCTGGCGCGCCGATGGCGGTGCCGCCGACGAGGTCGCCGTTGGGCAGTGCCTTGAGGGTGATGCAACTGTGCCCGGGCAGCAGGTCCTTCTCAGCGGTCAGCAGCGTCGCTTCTTCGGTCTCGAGGTTGTAGATGCCGATGCCGCCGCCGCAGAGCCCGTACCCCGCAAAGCCGGCCATCATCCCGTGCTTGCCGTCCGGGTGCGCCAGCGCGGTGCGTGGCCGGCAGATGTCGCGCTTCCACTGCCCGACCGCACGCGGGTTGTGGAAGTGGACCTTGCCACGCTGCTGCGTATCAACGATCAGGGCCGACAAGCCCATCAGCGGTATGCTCCCTTCTACCTCTACGGTCTTCGCTCCGAGCGTGTGGTCACCCGCAGCCAGTTCCAGCGGCCCCAAGACGACCATGGGAGCAGCGCCGTACTTGCCGGCGATGGGCACGAACTGCTTGCCGGTATCTTCCTCATCAAGCAGCCATTTCACGACACAGCCGTCGGGGTAGTAGTGGGGAAAGGCATGGACATAGTAGGTGCCGTCGGCAGGGACGGTGAACGGGAAACGGCCCACGGTATCGAACTTGGGGGTCTGAAAGACGGCGATGCGACTGTTTGGGTTGTACGCGATGCCGGGGCATTTCTCCTTCGCCACCTCGACGAGCTTGGCGCCGGTTATGCGACCCTCTGAAGGCTGGTAATCGGAGCCCCAGGTGAAGGGCTTGTTGACATCATAGAGCCAGAGCGCGCCGGCAGCGTACTGCGCGCCTACTATGATATCCCCCTGGGCGGCGATGGCGCAGAAGTTGCCCCCGCCCACCGGCGTAACTGCACCGTAATCGCGAAGCTCTCCGTGGTTGGTCTCCAGCGCCAGCAGGTGCATCGGGTGACACGTCGAGCCATAGACAATACCGTTTGGGCCCAGCCCCAGGCTGGTAATCAGTACCCCGCCTGCCTCGTACTCGAATTCAATCCGCTTCGTCTCGCCCGTCTTGGTGTCTTCCACTTCCAGCCACTTGTCCGGCATGTTGTAGGCGCGGACACGGCGGCCGTCTGGGAACGAGCCCGTCTTCGCGCCCCAGCCGATGTTGCCTACATCCCGGCGCGGCGGCACATCCGCTTTCTCAATCGCTGTCGCCTGCCCCTCGAAGAGCCGGTAGTACTGCCCGACGGCTACGCCGCAAACTGCACCGTCGTTGGTCGGATAAACGTTCCCGGAGCCGGTGATGCGATCCTCTTCCTTGACAAGCTGCCGCTTCTCGCCAGTCGCGGGATTGTAGGCGATGATGTTGCACCTCGCGGTGCCGATGCCGCAATAGACCCAGCCCGCCTCATCAGCAGCCAGATAGTTGATGTACTTCTCCTTGGGATCCATGCGGCCGTGGTCCTTCAGTTCCCTCGTCTCCGGGTCGAACGATATCAGGCCGGTTTCATAGACCGAGCCCGCCCACACCTTTCCATCCGGCGACTCGGTGAAGCCAATGTAGGCAGCTCCAATCGGCGAGCCCTTGGCCTGGAAGGTCCATTCCCCCGCCCCCGGATCGAACTCCAGGAAGATGCTCCCCTGCGTCGTATAGAACTTGCCGTTGCTGTGCATCAGTGAGCCGTAGGGAGCAGATTGCCGTACATCCTCCGGGCAGAAATGCTGCTTGGTTTCGCCCGTATCAATATCGGTGACGAGAACGTATCCCCTGGGGCCCTGGTCGAGAGCGCTGGCGATGACGAGGCATCTGCCGTCGTCCGTCTGCGTTGTGACAACGCCCCGGGACTCAGCGACATTGGCGCCGACGCCGTAATCAGTGAAGGCGGCCGGTTTCTCCTGGGCGACCGCACTCGCGGCCAGCGCCAGCACGGCGAGAAGTACGGCCCAGAACAAAGAACGCGGGATAGTCATATTCATCTGTGCTCACAGCCCTTCTTCAAACTCATTCATTCCACTGCTCAGTTGCGGGATATTCGCCACCCGCCGAGCTAATCCCTTGCCATACGGCAGTATGTTTGTGCATATATGCCCGACGCGGCGCCTGGCATGGAGGGAGGTGCTCTCCTCTCAAAGGACGAATCGTAGCAGCGGAAAGGTCACCGAGGCGAGCCAAGGTCGCATTTGCAGGAGGAATGAATCATGTCTGAGGCGGAGCACAATGGCGTCATCTACTTCAATCTGGCCACTGATTGCGAGGCGACGGACCCGGCCCTCAATGACCCGGGTCTGGGAGAGCGCGCGACTCGCGGCGTCGTCGGGGTGCTGGAAGAGAACGGCTGGCGGGGCACGTTCTTCGTCATTCCCACGGACCTGGAGGCGCACCCGGGGATGTACAACGAGCTCCGCGAAGCAGGCCATGAGGTCGGCCTGCACCTCCATCCCGCCGCGCAGGGATATGGGCCCTTCTTCGGCATACACGGCCCCGACATGCAGCGGGAGATACTGGCTGAGGCCGTGGACCGTTTCGCCCAGGTGATGGGGGACCGGCCCAGCGGTCTGTGCATGGGCTACGGCTCGGCGAATGACCACACGTATGCGCTTCTGGTCGAGGCGGGCTTCACTCACGGGATGTGTTCGGTGCCGGGGCGGATTCTGCCGGAGTGCGCCTCCGTGTGGGCCGGTGCCCCGCTCTTCATGCACTATGCCCATCGCTACAACCGCGTGCTGGCCGGGGACCTCGATTTCGTCGAGATACCGGCGACGATAGACTGGGAGAGCCGCATGTGGGGCGGGAAGCACCCTCAGGACCTGCGCGTGGAGCTGGTTGATGCGAAGAACCATTTCTACACGATAGAGAAATCCGTGCGGCGCCAGATTGCCGAACAAGTGCCGGTCAAGGCGATTCGAACGGTGACGCACAACATATTTGAGTACTCTGACCCGGCCGACTTCAGGCGACAGACGCTCGAGGGCATCATCACCCACTACAAGCACATCGTCGCTGACGAAGGATTCCAGACCGCCGGCGCTACGGTGGCAGAGCTGGCCGACCTGTACCGCAGCAAGGTGCCGCAGCAAGAGACCGAGCTGACGCTCGACAACCGGGGCTATCTGAGAGCGGACGACGAAACCGAGGAGTGATCCATCGTGGATATTCACCCCGTACCCTTCATCTCGTTGGGGGGACTTTTCGAGCAGGATGATGTGGAGGCAGCGGTCCGCGTGATGAATGCGGCGACCGAACCTGATGGGAGTTTCTTCCCTCTGCCTGAGGAGACGGACTTCCAGGATGCCTTCGCGGAGCACGAGGGTGCCGCGCGGGCAATTGCGCTGAACAGTTGCGGAACAGGCCTCGATGTCTGCATGATGCTGCTGGGCCTGGAGCCCGGAGATGAGGTCATCACCACGCCGCTGACCTTCGTCTGCTCGGCAACCTGTGCATCCGCGCAGGGGGCGAAGGTCATTTTCGCGGACATAGACCATGCGACGATGAACCTTGACCCGGAGGCAGTGCGAGCCAAGATCACCGACCGCACCCGGGCGATAATCCCGGTGCATTTTGCCGGGCTGGCCTGTGACCTTGACGCCTTCGATGCGATCAGCGAGGAGACCGGAATACCGATTATCTATGACGCGGCGCACGCAGTAGGAACGCTGTATCATGGCAAGCCGATCGGCGGGCGCGGTCTGGCATCGTGCTACAGCTTCCAGAGTCTCAAGAACATGACCACGCTGGGCGAAGGCGGAGCCGTCACCAGCGATGACATCGAGTTCGCCGAGCAGGTGCGCCGGAAAAAGACCTTCGGCTATGTCTATGGCGGCCCGTCGGTACGCGTCGTTACGGTGGGGTTCAACTACCGCATGACGAAGGTGCAGTACGCGGTGGGGCTGAGCCAGTTGGCGAAGATTGACCGTGTGACCGCCGCCCGGCGCGAGCGCATGCTGAGGATGGAGCAGTTGCTGGCGGAAGTGGATGAGCTGATATTGCCGGTGGGTCATGGGCCGGAACACGCCAGCCACCTCTACGTGGCGCGTCTGGACACGGACAAGGTCGGCTTCAGTGCTGCAGAGCTGCGGGACCGTCTGAAGGACACCTACCTCATCGGCACCTCGCATCACTATTGCCTCGTGTGGAGTTGGGAGGCGTTCCGGGAGCTGGCGTACGACAACAGCGCGTGCCCGGTGGCGGAGAAGACATCTGAGCAGGTGATGTCTCTACCTATCTTCCCGCATACGCCGTTTGAGGACCTCGATTACATCGCATGGGCGATGAAGGACGCGGTAGCCGCGTTGCGGTAGCCGCGTTGCGGTAGCCGCGTTGCGATAGCCGCGTTGCGATAGCCGCGTTGCGATAGCCGCGTTGCGATAGCCGCGTTGCGAGAGCCTGACCGCCGGAGC
>JAUWOG010000379.1 GCA_030612305.1 Armatimonadota bacterium
CTGCGTGGCCCGGCCTCGGCCACTTCGCGTAGCGAAGCGCACCTCGACACGCGTCCTCGTCGCATTCTCACGTGACTTGCGCCAGGTGCAGGTCAGGCCGAGCTACGCGTTTGGTGAGTTGTCCGGGTCAGAAGGAGGCGATGACTTCGGCCAGCTTCTCGGCGCTCTCGACGTGGGTCTGCGGGTCGCCGCCGGTGCTGGTGAGAATGAGCCTGGGCATCAGATACTCGGCGACCGGGCAGTACGGTTCCCTGTCGAGATACCTGGCAATGCAATCGTGCGCATAGGCCGGCCGCTCGATATAGCCCATGCTCCAGCCGAGACCTTTGTCGGCCAGGGCCTGGAGGAAATCCTCCTTCGAGATGCCATACTTGTCGCCCTCGAAGATGGCGGTCCAGATATGGTAGGTATTGACGCGGCCGGGGCGATTGATCTGCGGCAGCAGCCACTCGCAACCCTCCACGGCTTTACTGTACTGAGCCGCGCCCTCGATGCACATGTCCACATAGCCGCGAGCGCGGGTGAGCTGAACGCGACCGATGGCGGCGACGACCTCGTTCATGCGGTAGTTCCAGCCGAGGCGCGGAGGAACCGTGCCGAAGGTATTCATCTCATTGACTATCTCGCGGTGCCTTTCGTCCTTCATCACGGTCATGCCGCCGTCACCCAGCGCCATCTGCTTTGATCCCTGGAACGAGTACACGCCGATGTCACCCATCGTGCCGGCGTACTTGCCGTCATTGGTGGCGTAGATGGCATGAGCGCAGTCTTCGATGACCACGATGCCGCGCTCCTGAGCGAAGGCGTTGATGGCGTCCATGTCAGCGCACTGGCCCCAGAGCTGCGTGACGATGATGGCCTTCGTGCGCTCGGTGGCAACCTCTTCGAGCTTGCTTGCGTCCATCAGGTGGGTGTCTTTCTCGACATCGCAGAACGCCAGCTTGCAGTTGTGGTACAAGGCGCCCAGAGCGGCGAAAGTCACCATCGGGTCCACAATGACGTCGTCGCCAGCCTCAGCGCCTGAGGCGACCACCGCAACGTGCAGCCCGGCCATGGCATTGACGATCGCAACGGCCAGCGGGGCTCCGAACTCCGCCTTGAACTCCTCCTCGAAGGCAGGGCTCTCTTTTGCCGCTGCGCCGAAGGAGCACAGGTTGCCACTGTCCAGTACACGTTTTACGGCCTGCAGGTCCTCATCATCAAAGTAATGCCACTTCATGGTCCTACCTCCTGGATACGATTTCGCGTGTCACCCCCCTTCGCCGTCTGCTTCTTATTCCCCTTCCGGAATCATTGCTAAGCGACGAAACAGGAATCCGTTGCCCTCGCCGTGAACTATGCAGCATCGGATCTGAAGGGAGCATCGGGATGAGTGTACGGGTCGGCCTTATCGGACTGAAAGGGCACATTGGGGTTTGCACGGAGGCCATGGGGCAACGGTCGGACTGCAAGCTCGTTGTCGTCTGTGACGATGATGCAGAGAAGCTGGCAGGTGTCAGCGAATGGAGTTGCGCGGACGCGGAGACGCGAACATACAGCGATTTTCACCAGATGCTGGATGAAGTCGAGCTTGACGTGGTGTGCGAGGCCGGAGTTGACAGCACGCGCGGCAGTGTCATCTCCGCGTGTGCAGAGCGCGGCATACACGTGCTGGCCGAAAAGCCGCTGGCATTCACGCTGGAGGAACTCGACGCCGTGCGCAGTGCCGTCGAAGCCGGCGAGATTGCTCTCTCGATGATGATGACGATGCGCTACGAACCGGCGTATGTCGCCATGAAGGAGGCCGTGGCCGAAGGAGCAATCGGGGAGGTGTGCCAGGCGAGTATGCAGAAGTCATACCGGTTAGGCCGGCGGCCCGAATGGCAGAAAAGCAACCAGACCTTCAGCGGCATCATCCCGTTCATCGGGATTCACGCGCTGGACCTGCTCTGGTACACGTCCGGGCGGCATTTTGTCTCGGGCACCGGCTACGCGGGTAATACCGGCCATCCTGAAATCCGCGACATGGCGGATAATGCGTGCCTGGCGCTGGGACTTGATAACGGTGGCTCGGCGGCGGTGCGGCTGGATTACTGCCGTCCGGCGGCGGCTCCGACTCATGGAGATGACCGGCTACGGCTCGCGGGAAGTGCAGGCGTCATCGAAGCCACCGGCTGCGGCGAGAGAGTGACGCTGATAACGCAAGACGAAGGCCCGCGCGAGTTGGACCTTCCCGCACCGGTTGACCAGTGGGATGACTTCATCAGCTCGATCCACGGAGAGCAGGAATGCCTGGTGCCGGCCGCCGACTCCTTCTACCTGACGGAGCTGGTCCTGTGGCTGAAAGAGGCGGCCCGGCAAGGAGCTGTCATACAACTGCCTGCGCCAGTATAGTTCCGCATTGCTGCACCAATAAGGGAGATGAGTACAGATGAGCAGTGACGAATCCACGAACCAAGATGGACTGATCATGCAGCCACATCATCTGATGTGCCTGTTCTGCCTCAAAGGAGGGGGCGACCCGCCGGACCGCGAGAGTGCGAAGCTGGATGAGAAGCTGAAGGCGATCGAAGCTGACCGCAATATCCTCATCACGCTGGAGACGGCTTTCGACTGTATGGGCGGCCCGAGGACTTTCCCTGACAAGTACGATCCGGCGACCCGAAGGAAGGACCTCCAGATACTGCGCGCGCTGAACATGGTCCCCGGCGCGACGCGGAATGCCAGGGAGCTTTTCGTCAGGCGGGTTCCGGAGAATATCGCGAACCTGGGGGGCATCTGCGAGCTCGGCAGCGAGACCGGGCCCGCATGGAAGGAATGTCCCCTCGCCAACACCGGAGCATACGAGAAGGGGCTCGAGGAAGGCATCATCGTCTTCCGCGACCCAGTGCAAAAGGAGCAGTCGAAGATCGATTCGTGTGAGGAAATAATGAGCACGGACCGGCTGCGCGTCCGGCCCCATCATCTCTGCTGCATCCTGTGCGCTTATGCCGGCGGCATGAGAGCGCCACTGGTTCAGGACAACCTCTGGGAGATACTCGTACGCAGCCGGCAGGATCCGGATGTCGAGATCGAGCTTATCGAGGGCGCGTGCATGGTCTGCCCGCCCTGTCATGGCTATGATCCGGACAAGGAAATCTGCGACGCGGGCTGCGGGCTGCGCGACCGCCTCAAGGACCTCAACACCTTCCAGAAGCTCGGCCTGCAGCATGGTGATGTGCTGCCGGCAGGCGAGCTGTGGGCGCTGCTCTTCGAGAAGCTGGAGAAGCTCAGCGACATCTGCGACAATCCCGCCGGCGTGATCCCGGAATGGAGCACCTGCGGCAGCACCTTCTCAGGCAAGTACGAGCACCTCCGCGAAGAGGGCGTTGACAAGCTGCTGAATCCCGACCCGGAAGACGAATAGGCATCCCCGGAGAAGAGGCGCGAACTATGGCAAACGAGCAACTGTGCAACAAGAAGCCCATCAAGGTGCGCCCGCATCACCTCATGTGTCTGTACTGCCTCAAGGGTGGCGGCGACCCGCCCGACCGCGAAGAAGCCGACCTCGACGGACTGCTTGCGGAGATCGAGGAGGACCGCAATACGTTGCTTACGCTGGAGACGGCGTTTGACTGCATGGGCGGGCCGACGACGTTTCCGACTGAGCATGATCCGGCGACGCGACGCAAGGACCTGCAAGTGCTCCGCGCGCTGAACCTCGTCCCCGATGAGACGCGCTGCGCTTTCTGGATGCTCGGCACCTGGATGCCGGAGAAGATCCCGACACTCCAAGGTATCTGCGAGCTCGGCGGCGAGAGCGGGCCGGCGTGGAAGGAATGTCCGCTCGCCTACACGGGGGCGTATGAGCAGGGCCTCGAGGCCGGCATCATGCCCGACCGCCCGAAGGACGAGATGGCTCGAGCCAAGGAGA
>JAUWOG010000727.1 GCA_030612305.1 Armatimonadota bacterium
CCTCTCCGGCCTGCGCCCTGTCGAGATTGCATCCTCCACCCTCGGAACTTCGCGCCTATTCCTCGGCCGGTATATCCTCCGCCTCTTCCACCAGCATAATCGGAATATCGTCACGTACCGGATAGCGCTTTTGGCACGCGGCGCACACGATCCAGTTATCCAGCTGCGCGACCGGCCCCTTGCACACTGGACACGCCAGTATCTCCAGAAGCTTGCTGTCTATCACTCCAACACCTCCTGTACTTTCAACTCCTCGTGCTCTCCATTTCGCCACACCTGCGACTTCTACCTCCGCCCTCGCAGCGCATGTCCCACAAGCCGGACATACATGCCTGCTCCGAGCAGCGCCATTGCCAGACCATACACAGGCCCGAACACCTTCCCCCGGTAGTGCTTCCGGTAGTACGCCATCAGGCTCCGGTGCGACTCGACAATCATGTCACCCCATACCTGCCTCGTCGAGGCGCCTCCTTCATGCAGCATCTCCACTTCCGGCGTGAACCAGACCTCCCACCCTTCATCCCACAGCCGCCGGCAGAGGTCCACATCATTGAAGAATATGCGGAAGCTCTCGTCGAACGGTCCCACCTCCGCCAGCGCCTCATCTCGCAGCATCAGCGCCGAGGCCATCGGCTGGTCCACGACTCGCTCGTCGTCATAGTCCCACCAGCTCATCCGGTACTTCCCGAAGCGCCTGCTTCTCGGGAAGAGCCGACGCAGCCCCAGAGCCTCATAGAGCACCACCTCCGGGTCCGGAAAGCTCCGGCACGTGCGCTGTATCGAGCCATCTTTGTGCCGCAGCCGCGGAGCCACTGCCCCCGCCTTCTCATGCTCATCCAGGAAATCAACCAGGTACTCCACCGACCCCGGCCTCACCACGATATCCGCATTCAGCAGCAGCTTGTAGCGACCGCCGGCTTCCCACATCGCCACATTATTCCCCGCCGCGTACCCGGTGTTCTCGTCCTGCGCCAGCAGCTTCACCCACGGATGCTCCTCCCGCACCATGTCCGCGCTGCCATCCGCCGAAGCGTTGTCAACTACCACTACCTCTATCTCGACGCCCGCCACATTCTCCTGCAGGCTCCTCAGACACTCCCTGAGGTGCTCCCGCGTATTCCAGTTCACAATGCAGACCGAGACATCCACCATTCGATGATCCTACTCATGCCCTTTGTTGTGCTCGATGATCGCCTCGCACACTTCCCGCACCGCCCCATGACCGCCCGCCTTCTCAGTCACCGCATCCGCCTTCTCCTTCACCGCCGCAGCCGCGTCTGCAGGCGCGACGAAAGTCCCCACGAGCTCCGCCACCACCAGGTCGTTCATATCGTCGCCCACATACACGATCTCTCCCAATTCGCAGCCCATCTCACTCGCCACTGCTTCCAGTGTCTCCGCCTTGTGCCTGACCCCGTCGCGCAGTACATCCAATCCCAGCGCCGCGAACCTCGCCCTCGTTATCGCCGAGTCATCCGCCGTAATCCACGCCACCTGCACCCCGTTCGACTGCAGCATCTTCAAGCCGTAGCCGTCCTTCACATCGAACCGCTTTATCGCCTGCCCGTTCGGCCCGAAGTACATCCCCCCGTCAGTCATCACACCATCAACATCGGTCGCCAGCAGCTTCACGCGGCCCTGGTTACGAAGCTCGATCATCGCTTTGTCCTCTCAGCGCCGGATCATCGTCCCGCAAGGTCCGGCACATCATCTCCGGAGAATATCCACAATAGCGCGACACCG
>JAUWOG010000587.1 GCA_030612305.1 Armatimonadota bacterium
AGAAGAGCCGCCACTTGTACCCCCGCAGGCTCGGGTTCGCATCATTCGAGCCTCGGCATATCATCAGCAGCCGCCCGTCCTCAAGCTCCGAGCCTATCGGCTCACAGAAACCCCGCGTCGTCCGCGTGTGGTCCGGTATCAGTATCTGACCCAGGTCCCACTCGATGTCTGAGGCCTGCTCATTCCAGCGTCCCAGCAACGCGGCCGCATAGCTGAACGTATGGCCGCCGCCAGGATTGTAAATCTCCCCGCTCTCATCCAGCGGCCGGATCGTTATCGGGAAGAGCAGTGTGCCATCAGACAGCTTTTCGATGAAGCTGCAGGATGTCTGGGCGCTGTTCTTCCCGTGCCACACACTCTCCATATAGTGGTCGGCGTCGTACCCCTGCTGCACGATCTGGAACGGTGGACCAAAAGTGCGGCCGCCGTCAGTGGACATCTCGCACATCAGCTTGTTGAATTTCGCCGACGCCAGCGGGTCGTCAGCAGGCATCTTGCCGCGATCGTATATCTGCAGCACCCGGTCCACATCGGGGTCATAGTAGAAGAACAGCTCCCCTTTCCGCACCGTGTAGCTCTCGTATTCCTCCACCTGCCGAATCTGTTGCGGCTCGGTCCAGGTGTCGCCGTTGGCACCCGACCAGCGCCGCCAGTAGCAGTCGAAGCGGTCGGAGCCGCGAATCTCGTGATAGGCCTGGATGAGCCAGGATTCCGTCGGGTGGCTGTAGGCCGTGATCGCCTTGCCGACCGCGCAGCCCGGTTCCGGACTGGGTATGTAGTCCTCTCGCGTGATCTTCACAATCCGCCTCCATGCGAAATGGATGTCACGAACCAATCCGACGTTGCTTTTCGCCTCCGCATCGTGCCGCACCTCTGCTTGCGCCGCTCAGCTTGCCAATCGCCCACTGTTGTTGATATACTCCCTAAACCCGAAGCATCACAAGATGCCCCTCAACTCGCCCCGGGAGTGGATAACATGGCCGAAGACAGAGCCACCTCTTACGTGCTCACCGTCGCAGCCGGCAAGCGACTCATCGCCAAAGGCGTGGCTGCAATGCCGTGCGTGCAGGACGCCATGGAAGACGGTATGGTCGCCGTCGGCAAGGGCACAACCAACGCCTACGTGCTCGAAGAACTGCTCGCAGAGCCGATAGACAAGGGGGCCTACTGTCTCGGCAGGACGCTCCCGCCTGGCTTCGACCGTGCCTCCGAGGTATTCGGCGCCCCCATGGACGAAGTCGTCTTCAGGAATGGAGAAATCGTTGAGGGCCTCGGCGTCAAACAGGCCGCGCCGGACATGAACCCCGGTGATGTCGTCATCAAGGGCGCAAACGCGCTGGACTATGTCAACAACTGCGCCGGACTTCTCGTCGGCGATTCCGCGGGCGGCACATGGGGCGGCCTCGTCGGGCCGGTTCACGGCCGCGGGCTCCATGCCATCATACCGATCGGGCTGGAGAAACAGGTCGCCGAGCCGTTGCGCGAAATCGCCGGCGAACTCGCACTCATGCCCGAAATCCTCCGCCCGCATGTCTCCGGCCTCCACATCATGGAAGGCGAGATCATCACCGAACTCGAGGCCCTCGTCATTCTAACCGGCGTATCTCCCTACCAGATCGGGTCCGGCGGCGTTTGCGGAGCGGAAGGCTCAGTCCGTATCGCCGTCATCGGCACCGACGAAGAGGTCGCCGCAACCGACGAGTTCATCGAGCAAGTCAAGCACGAGCCGCCCTTCGGCGACTGAGCGCGCGCGCTCTACCCGCACGCAAGACGATCACACGGTGGCAGGCTAACCCATGGCCGACACACAATCCCATCAGGCGCGATACTGGCACAGTCTCGACGACGAGACCGTGGAATGTCTGCTGTGCCCCTGGCATTGCCGTATCAAGCGCGATGCCACCGGCCGCTGCGGCGTACGCGAGAACCGCGATGGCCGGCTCCATGCCATCAACTACGGTCAGATGACATCTGTGGCCATTGATCCAATCGAGAAGAAGCCTCTCTACCACTTCCATCCGGGCGCAGACATCCTCTCCGTGGGCAGCTTCGGCTGCAATCTCACTTGTCGCTTCTGTCAGAACTGGCAGATAGCGCGAGGGCGTCCGCCTGCTCGCTACATGAGCCCGCAGGAGTTGGCCGAACTTGCCGTCGAACATGCCTCGCGCGGGAGCATCGGCGTCGCATACACCTACAACGAGCCGATTGTTTCCTTCGAGTACATCATGGACAGCGCACCACTCGTCGCCGAGGCCGGCCTGAGCAACGTCATGGTCACCAATGGGATCATCGAGCCGGAGCCGCTTGAGGAGCTCCTGCCGCTCATTGACGCCATGAATGTGGACATCAAGTCCATGGACGATGATTTCTACAAGCGCCTCTGCGGGGGTCGCGCGATGCCTGCTCGTGCAACCGTCGAGCGTGCCATCACGCAGTGTCATGTCGAGATAACCAACCTGCTCATCCCAGGCGAGAATGATGCCGACGACCAGATTCAGGCGCTCGTCAACTGGGCGGCGGCGCTGTCTCCCGATCTCCCCCTGCATCTCTCGGCATATCGTCCTGCCCACGAGTGCAACGCGCCGCCGACGCCTGTCGAGACGCTCAAGCGCGCATTTGACATA
>JAUWOG010000654.1 GCA_030612305.1 Armatimonadota bacterium
CAAGAACATCGCAAGCCTAACCTGGCGGTTCACCTTCGAGCGCCACAACGGAGGCTGCAACTACAGCTTCTGTGACAGCCATGCGAAGTGGCTCAACAAAGGCGAGTTCCCACCCGACAACTCCACGCTGCCCAAATGGTACTACGCCAAGCGCTAGGCAGGGAGATGGGCCACAAGCCGTGACGACCGTGTTGGAGGCGGGCATGTCCACAACGTGTGGGGAGCGTATGTATTCCCTTACGTGGACGGTCGCGAAGTCTGCGTAAGTAGCTTTCGCGTCTGTCGCACGGCGACTGCAACGGGCGCAGCACAAGGCTACGACTTCCTGTACATGCCCACCCAGACCACGCTGCACAACAGGTGCACCTTCGACCGGCACAACGGCGGCGGCAACTATGGCCTCTGCGACGGTCACGCAAAATGGTACAAGAGGAGCAGTTTGATTCACACTGGCCCCCCCTGGCGCTACTAGCCGAGCTACGCAGCATAGCAAGCCAGAGCCTGAGTAGTGCAACTCACTTACGCCATCTGCCGACGAGCGGGTGACGTAGGGCCGTGTCTCCACCATGTCGCCGGAGGGAACGGGAGGGCATGCCTTACGTTGCGCAGGAGATTGGGTGTATGTTGGGAATTGTAGCAGAGCAGTAGTCGTCAATCGGGGCACCAATTCAAAGACGGTCAGCATGAGCATTGCCACCCCTCCTCGGGGTGGTTTTCTTTTGTCGGGGACGTGTGTGAGACGTCGCGCCAGCGGGTTCATGAAATCGTATCAAATACCTTGACAGCTATGCGCTCAAGGCATATAATGGGAGCGTTGTCATCCGAAAATACCCGATCAGGCCCACACGGCCTCATCTCAGTACCTCAAATACTCAAGGCGGTGAAGTGTAATGGCAAAAGCTATTGGCATTGACCTCGGTACCACCAACTCGTGTGTCGCTGTGGTGGAAGCCGGCGAGCCCACGGTGATCGTCAACCCCGAAGGCGGCCGCACCACGCCCTCTGTCGTCCATTTCTCCAATAACGGTGAGCGCCTCGTCGGACAGGCCGCGAAGCGACAGGCGGTTCTCAATCCCGAGCGCACCATCTCATCCATCAAGCGCAAGATGGGAACGCGCGACACTGTCACCATTGACGGCAAAGACTACACGCCGGAGCAGATCTCGGCGATGGTACTGCAGAAGCTGAAGGCTGACGCGGAGGCCTACCTCGGCGAGGAAGTCAAGGATGCCGTCATCACAGTGCCGGCCTACTTTGATGACACTCAGCGCACGGCTACCAAACATGCCGGCGAGATCGCGGGGCTCAACGTGCTGCGGATCATCAACGAACCCACTGCCGCGGCCCTGGCCTACGGCTTCCGCGAGGAGAAGAAGGACGCCCGGCTGATGATCTATGACCTCGGGGGTGGCACTTTCGATGTCTCCATTCTCGATGTCGAGATTGACAAGGCCAGCGAGGAGCGCGATTTCTACGAAGTCAACGCCACCTCGGGAGATACCCATCTCGGTGGCGATGATTTCGACGACCGCATCGTTGACTATGTCGCCGAGGAGTTCAAGCAGGAGAACGGGATAGACCTGCGCAAGGACAGCCAGGCGCTCCAGCGGCTGAAAGACGCCGCCGAGAAGGCGAAGATGGAGCTGTCCACGACGGTTCAGACGACGATCAGTCTGCCCTTCATCACTTCCGTGGACGGCGAGGGGCCTAAGCATCTGGAGATGACGCTGACGCGGGCGAAGCTCGAAGAGCTCATCGGCGACCTCATCGAAAAGACCGAGGAAGCCGTGCAGACGGCGATCCGGGAAGCGGAGATTGAGGGCGACGATATTGACGAAGTCGTGCTCGTCGGCGGCTCGACGCGCATCCCCTCGGTGCAGGAACTCGTCCAGCGGCTGACCGGCAAGGAGCCGCGCAAGGGTATCAACCCCGATGAGGTCGTCGCCCTCGGCGCGGCCATCCAGGCGGCAGTCCTGACCCAGGACATGCAGGATATGGTGCTGGTGGATGTCACGCCGCTGACGTTGGGTGTCGAGACGCTGGGTGATGTGATGGATGTCGTCATCTCGCGGAATACCTCGATACCGACGCAGGAGACGCGGACGTACTCGACAGCCGCCGACTACCAGAACACGGTGGAGATAAATGTGCTGCAGGGCGAGCGGTCGCGGGCCTCGCAGAATAAGTCCATGGGGCGCTTTCATCTTGCGGGCATCCCCCCCTCGCCGCGTGGTATCCCCCAGATCGAGGTTGC
>JAUWOG010000709.1 GCA_030612305.1 Armatimonadota bacterium
ACTCCCCTCTCCGCTCCGGAGAGGGGCGGGGGGTGAGGCGACGTTGCCGTCCGCCGCTCCGTATTCTTATATGGAACCTCCTCTAGCACCTGTAGGCCAAGCTTCCAGCTTGGCGCCGTTGCCGTCTCCCATTCACACTCGCGGGGGGCACAACTCACCTGCGGGGATACTCCATACACTCGCTGGGGATTGGGGTGTCCGCGGAACGCTACGCATCGTGTGGGGGAGAGCCGCGCCTGCTGGCGGACCACTCGCGCCCGCTTCAACTCACAGGCCCATCTGTCTTTCCTCGTCTGCCAGCCGCACGATGACTTCCGTCAGCTTATCCGGGTCGTGACGGGCCCAGTCATCGTCCGACAGCAGCCTCGCCTCTACGGGGATATAGCCCATCCGCGCGATGGTCGCCACATCGGGCTCGACGAAGTCGGCCCCGACCGCGCTATACCGCCCCAGAATATCCTGCGCCGGACGCCGCGTGTTGACTATGACATACTCGAACAGAGCCATGTCCACATGCTTCTCGATTGCCGCCAGGTGGTCCGAGGCCTTGAACTCGTCGGTCTCGCCCGGCTGCGTCATCACATTGCACGCGAACAGCCGCAGCGCGGAGGTATTGGCCAGCGCATCGGTCACGCCCTGCACCAGCAGATTCGGAATCACGCTCGTGTACGTGCTGCCGGGCCCGATGACAACGATGTCCGCCTCCTCTATCGCCTCCAGCGCCTCCGGCACGGCTGCGGGCGCTGGCGGATCCAGATACACATACTCTATCGCCGCCGGCGCATCCACAATAGCTGTCTCGCCCCGCACTTGGCTCCCATCCGCCATCTGCGCCCACAGCTCGACCGTCTCCAGCGTCGGCGGCAGCACGCGCCCCCGGATCGCCAGAACCCGGCTCGTCTCCTTCACCGCCAGCTCGAAATCCCCCGTGATATCCGTCAGCGCGGCAATCAGCAGATTCCCCAGGTTGTGCCCCTCCAGCTCCCCACCGCCGTTGAACCGGTACTGCAGCAGTTGCGTCATCAGCGGCTCTTCATCAGCCAGGGCCACCAGGCAGTTGCGGATATCACCCGGCGGCAGGTTCAGCGTTGACAGGCCTCGCGTCAGCCTCCCCGAGCTCCCGCCGTCATCTGAAACCGTAGCGATCGCCGTCAGGTTTGTCGTCCGCTTTTTCAGTCCGCGCAGCAGATACGACAGGCCCGTCCCGCCCCCGATCGTCACAATCACTGGACCCATCGCTCGCCGCCGCCGCGTCAGCATCACATCAACAAGCTCATGCTCATCGGGAAGTAGGGCCTGCGCCACCGACCGCACTACCTGCCGCACCGCCATCACGACCATCAGCAGCCCTACCGCGATGCACAGCGTCCCCAGGATGCTCGCCTGCACTGGCCCACCGCTATAGACCGTCAGCTCATACGCGAACAGGTTCAGCACCAGGACGGCACCAATCGCCGCGATCCCGATGCCGACGAGGATCAGCGCAAACCACCGCTTCACACGCAGTCCCGGGTGAAGCCATCGAATTGCACGAGCCCAGCGCGACCTTAGCGTAGCCGCATCATCTCCTTACCGTTGTCGTAAGCGCGAGTCGTTGCCGTCCGCCGTTGCCTTTGCCGTCGGCCGTCGCCGTATGCCGCAAGCCGTTTGGAGGGCAGGCTTCCTGGCCTGCCGCCGTTGGTCGTAATGGAGGGGCCGTGTCGAAGGGCGCGCTGTATGCGCCCTGAGGCCGGCCCAGTCATTTCAATCGCCACGAACTCGCCTGCTCCGAAGGCTGGCCGTTCGGCTCTTGCCTTTGCCCTCCGCCTTTGCCGTGACGCTTCTCTCTTTGGCTTTGTCTCTATACCTACCGTGTTCCCTTTGCCTACTC
>JAUWOG010000162.1 GCA_030612305.1 Armatimonadota bacterium
CCTCGGCAACCACTACGCGCCCCGTCTTGTTCACGCTCTCCGTGACGGTGGCTGCATCCAGCGGCGCGATCGTGCGCAGGTCCATCACTTCGGCGCTGACACCATGCTCGGCGAGTGCCTCCGCAGCCTTGAGAGCTTCGGCAGCCATGCGGCTGTACGCGACAATCGTCACATCATCGCCCTCACTGACCACGGCTGCTTTCCCGATGGGCGTGGTATAGTCATCTGCCGGGACGGGCCCTGTCGTCGCATAGAGCAGCTTGCTCTCGATGAAGATGACGGGGTCATCACAGCGGATCGCGCTCTTGAGCAGTCCCTTCGCATCTGCCGGCGTGGATGGCGCAAGGACAACAAGGCCCGGAGTGGCGGCGAAATATCGTTCCAGGCTTTGCGAGTGTGTCGGCCCATAGCCACGGCCCGCACCGGCCGGACAGCGAATCGTCAGCGGCACACTGCATTGCGCGCCGAACTGGTACCGGAACTTGGCCGCATGATTGATGATCTGGTCCATCGCCAGAGTGATGAAGTCCATGAACATTATCTCGACAACGGGACGCAGGCCGGTGATCGCCGCGCCGATCGCCACACCGACGAAGCCGTTCTCCGATATCGGCGTATTGCGCACTCGTTGCTTGCCGAACCTCTCGACGATGCCCGCCGTCAGCTTAAACGCGCCGCCGTACTCAGCAATATCCTCGCCGAGCAGGATGACGTTCTCATCGCGCTCCATCTCCTCTTCGAGCGCCTGCCTGATGGCGTGCGAATAGTAGATATCTTCGCTCATTTCACTCCTGCCTGCTTCTCCCTCGCCATCGCGTTCGGTCGAGTGCCGTGTCCCCTCTCCGGAGACATATCATGTCTGCATCGTAACAACCTTGTGCTCGGTCATGGCGTCCATGGCGTACTTGATGCCTTCGCGCCCGATGCCGCTGCGCTTGACGCCGCCATAGGGCATGATGTCGGCGCGCCAGGTGGACGCTTCGTTGACAAACACGGAGCCCTGTTGCGCTCCCCGCACGAAAGCAAGCGCCTCGCCCAGCGCACTCGTGAATATGCCGCTGTTGAGTCCGTAGCGGCACATGTTGGTGAGCCTGATGGCCTCATCCACATCGCCGATGGGGATGATTGAGACAACCGGCCCGAAGACCTCGTCCTTGAAGAGTTTCATCTCGGGCGTGACGCCGGTCATGACGGTGGGGGCAAAGAGGTTCGCCTCACGCCTCCCGCCGGTGACGATCTCCGCGCCCTCTTCGACGGCCTCTGCTATCCATGCGTCGAGACGCTCGGCGGCGGCCTCATCCAGCACCGGCCCCATGTCGGTATCTTCTCTGCGCGGATCTCCGACCTTGAGACCCTCCGCCCGCTCGACGAACTGCTCCAGGTAGCTGTCATAGACATCCTGATGAACGAAGATCTTCTGCACGTGTATGCACATCTGCCCGGCCACAGCGTATCCGCCCCGCACACACGCACTGAGAGCGGCGTCAATATCCGCGCTGGACATCACCGTCACCGACGATGCGCTGCCACATTCGAGCAGCAGCTTCTTCATCCCCGCCGCCCTTGCCACAATTTCGCCGGTGCGGTCGCTGCCTCCGAATGCCACGACGCGCACCCGGTCATCCCGCACCAGAGCATCCCCGACCTCGACGCCTCCGGGGATCGTGTTGACTGCGCCCGGCGGGAAGCCCGCGTCATTGAGCAGTTGCGCGAACATTGACGCGGCAATGGGGGCTTGAGGAGGGGGCTTCAGCACTACGGTATTGCCTGCCGCCAGCGCCGGCCCGAGCTTGTGTGCCGTCAGCACGCACGGGAAGTTGAACGGCACGATAGCCGCGACGACGCCGGCCGGCACGCGCATCGTGAAGCCGATCTTGCCGGCTCCGTTCGAGGCCCCGTCCAGCGGTAGTTGCTCTCCCGCGAACCGCTTGGTTTCCTCGGACGAAAGCTGAATCACTTCTGTGGCCCGCTTCACTTCACCCCGCGCCTCGCGGATGGTCTTGCCGACCTCCTGGCAGATCATCGTGGCGAATTCCTCCGCCCGCCGACTCAGTTCCTCGTATGCCGAAAACAGTATCCGGCTCCGCTCGTACGCTGACACCTCCGCCATTGCCTCAAGCGCATCAGATGCCGCCTCGACGGCACGCGCTACATACTCCGGGCTTCCCTCCGTAGTCGTGTCTATGACGCTCTGGTCGAACGGGTTGGTGACCTCGACGATGGCACCGCCGACGATTTTCTCTCCATTGATGAGCATTTCGGTTTCCCTTGCATGGACGTGTTTGCTTGGCGCATGGCCGGCTCTCACACGGCCTCACAGTATGGTTCACCGCCGCACCACGCAGACCTCCTGGAGGACCTTTCAAACCGCTTGCCTGAAGTTGCATTGTGGCGCAGAGTCTGATATATTAGTATTCCAGTTCGAGCGGCGAATTGAGCAGGCCGGCACTGGGTTCGTACCCGATTGCAGGCGAATTCTGCCCTGATATGATAGGAGGAATATGTCTTATGGCCAGTGACAATATCCATGGCTTCGGCGTCGTCGGATGCGGCGTCATCTCTGACACACACATTGATGCGATAAATGCTCTGCCAAACGGCCGCACGGTGGCCGTCTGTGATAAGGTTGAGGCTGCGGCGAAGGCCAAGGCCGAGCAATACGATTGCGACTACTACACCGACCTCGCCGAGATGCTCCAGGACGACCGCGTCGAGGTGTGCAACATCGTCGTCCCCAGCGGCATCCACGCGCAGTTGGGCATTCAGTGTGCCGAGGCCGGTCGCCATGTCATCTGCACCAAGCCCATAGACGTGACGCTCGAGAAGATTGATGCACTGATTGATGCCTGCGAGGCCAATGGAGTGAAGCTCGGCGCAACACACCAGTTCCGAGGCTACACGATATACAAGCGCATCAAGGCAGCCGCCGACAGCGGCAAGCTCGGCAAGCTGCTCTACGGTAACGCGATGGTCCCCTGGTATCGAAGCGACGAGTACTACGGTGACGGCTGGCATGGCACCATCAAGCTTGATGGCGGCGGCGCGCTGATGAACCAGTCAATCCACTACGTGGACCTGCTGCTGTGGATCATGGGAGACGTCGCGAAGCTGGCCGGATTCGCCGACGCTCTGGCCCATGACACGATCGAGGTCGAGGACTGCGCTACGGCGACGCTGAAATTCACATCGGGGGCCCAGGGCATGATCCAGGGCACCACCTGCACGTACCAGGGCCGGCCCACCGTCCTCGAGATACATGGCACGAAGGGCAACGTCGTCGTAGTCGGCGACGATCTGAAGCTCTGGGAGGTCGAGGGCGACGAGACCGAGTTCAACCCGGAGGCCGGCCAGACCGGGGGCGCTGCCGATCCCAAGCTCGGCATGATGGGTGAAGCCGTCCAGGCTCACACCGAGCAGATCGCCGACCTCCTCGCCGCCATCGAGGAGGACCGCGACCCAGTCCTCTCCGGTCGTGAAGCGCGGCGTGCCGTCGAGCTCATTCTGAGCATCTATGAATCATCCGCCACGGGCCGGATGATCGAGCTATAGAGAGAGAGGCGTGGGGCGTGGAGACCACGTCAATTCGCCGGATACATTGCAGCAACGTCATCCTCATCGAGGGTGACGTTGTTTTCTGATATCTGTTGGAGGTCCGGCGCTTCACTCCGGCGAAGAAGCGCGCGTGCAAGAGACTGCCAGGGGCTGCTGACGTCGGCGGCCACAAACGATAGGGATGGAAGCAATGGGCAACGCAAAGATCTGGCAGAAGATGACCGTCAAACAGATACGCGAGGCATTGACTCAAATGCCGACCGTGCTGATACCCATCGGCTGCACCGAGCAGCACGGCTATCACATGACCACCGACGTGGACAATCACAACGCCTGGGAGGTCTGCGTGCGAGCCGCCGATGAGACCGGCGCGTTCGTCGCGCCGCTGCTGCCCTACAGCTTCTCCGGCGGCGAGCTTCCCGGCACGCTCAATATCAGCCTCAACGTTGTCTCGCTGATGACGACTGAGATACTCCGCTCGCTGGCCTTTCATGGCCTGCGCAACCTCATCGTGCTCCTCGGCCATGGCGGCACTGACAACACCGCTGCCATCAGGCGCGGCGCGTACCATTTCGTCCGCGACTACCCGGGCTACGCAGACCGCAATGTGGCGGTGCACTGCTTCTGGGAGCTCTGCCCGCTGTTCCTGGATTCCTTCCGGAAGGAACGCGACTACCACGCCGCGCGCTTCGAGACCTCTCTGATGATGTACTGGAAGCCTGATGAGGTCTTCGCCGACGAGATGCAGCTTGACAGAGACGACATCGCAGAGATGATGAGAGACGATCCCGACGCCTATCAGGTGTTCGAGAAAGCCGTGGATCACGAGAGCGTCGTCGCGCAGGTCGCTCAGCATCCCGACATCGAGGTCGGCGTCATGGGCGACCCCTTCAAGGCAGACCCCGAGTTCGGGCAGAGACTCTGCGACGAGGCCGTAGCCAGCGTCGTGGACCTCATCAACAAGATGGAGGCCGACTGACGGCCGGTCTCGTCCTTGTCGCGCCACGCCGACACTACTCAATGAAAAGAGGTGCCACACCCATGCCTGACAGAGCGCTCAGAATCCTCGTCATTGGAGCCCATCCCGACGATTGCGATGTCCGTTTCGGCGGCATGGCGGTGAAGTACCGTGCCCTCGGCCACCACGTCAAGTTCATCTCCATGACCAATGGCGATACCGGCCACTACTCAATGGGCGGCGGCCCGCTGGCACGCAGACGCTATCAGGAAGCACAGGCCTGCGCCGCGATCGCTGACATCGAATACGAAATATACGACATCCACAACGGTGAACTCCAGCCCGACATGCCCACTCGCAAGCAAGTCGTCTGCAGCATCCGCAGCTACAAGCCTGACCTCGTCGTCTGTCACCGCTCCAATGATTATCATCCTGACCATCGCGCCGTGGGGCGCGTCGTGCAGGACGCAATCCACGCCGTCCGCGTGCCCAATGTCGCGCCTCTGACCGAGCCGCTCAGGTACTCGCCGGTTATGGCCTACCTCCAGGACCGCTTCACCGAGCCCTCGCCATATCGCGTTGATGTGGCGGTTGACATTGACGATGTCTTCGAGACCGTCATTGACATGATTGTCTGCCACGAGTCGCAATGGTTCGAGTGGCTGCCTTACGATAGCGGCACCCTTGATGAGGTCCCGGAAGGCACTGCCGAGCGCCGCGAGTGGTTTGTAGCAAAGATGCGTACTCGCTTCGGAGGCGTTGCGGATCAGGGCCGGGAAAAGCTCATCGAAACCTACGGCGACGAATGCGGCAAGGCGGTCAAATGCGCCGAAGTCCTGATGCTCTCCGAGTACGGCCGCAGACCCGAGCTGGAGGAGATACCGCAGCTCTTCCCTTTCCTCCCGCAGAGATAATCGCAGCGCGGCAGGAATAGTCATTTGCCGTCTCCGCAGGAGGAGAACATGTCCCCCTGCCGGAAACAGACACCCGTTCACAACGCGTCGTAACATAGGAGACCACAATCATGAAACTGTCTCTTCTGACCTACCAGCTTGGCCAGGACTTCGAGCTCGATGAGCTTCTGGCCGTCTGCGCCAGGTATGGCTACAAGGGCATCGAGTGTCGGGCCGAGCTCGGCCACAAGCACGGTGTCGAACTCGAGACCACTCCCGAGCAGCGCGCCACGATCAAAGCCAAGTTCGAAGCCAGCCCGGTGGACCTGGCCGGCATCTCGACAAGCTGCCGCTTCGAGTCGCTTGATCCCGCCGAGCGCCAGGAACATGTTGACACCGCCAAACAGTTCATTGACCTCGCCGCCGATGTCGGGGCCCCGCGCGTCCGCGTCTTTGGCAACGCCTTCCCCGAGGGCTCGGCCAAAGACGAGGTCGTCGAGAATGTCGGCAACTGCCTACG
>JAUWOG010000385.1 GCA_030612305.1 Armatimonadota bacterium
GTGCGACGACTCTGCCGCGGCCGCCGGAGTCGGCTGCGCCGATGAGTATTTCGCCAGTGGCTGAGCCGGCCTTGTAGAGATTGTTGCCGGTGCGCTCGAGCCCGGCCGGATTGGCGAAGGCGGCGAGAGCGATGCGGCCCATAATGACCTGGCGGCCATCATTGTAGGCACCCACGATGATCCCGTTCTCCTGGAGGATGACATCGGTGAGAGAAGCAGCCGGCCGGCCGTTCTGAACGCGAGCGACCGCGTCGGCGTCATGAGCAAGCTGGGTGATAGCCGAGAAGTCAACGTCCACTGCCTGCGGCCCGGTCGCGCCGCCGCCCGGTGTGAAGCTGATGTTGATGGGGCTGCCGCTGTCGAGTACCCCGAGCCCGTCGAATGTGATCTGACCGGTGGCGGTGGTGCCGGCGCAGACGACTTCGACATCATAGGTGTTGTCGGCCGCGTTGTTGGTCATCGTGATAATGAGTTCGTGAGCGGCACCCAGAGAGTCATAGACATCTATGGATGTGACAATGCTGTCGCCGACAGCCGCGTCGGCGCTGAGGTTGCCGCCCATCGTCACCTCGGTGGATACGTCACCGGCCGTCATCTGGCCCATCTGGAACTGGAGATCGCTGAGCGGTTGGGTGGTGTCTATGACGCCACCGTCGGCGAGCCATCCCCGGACTCTCATGCCGTTGTGAGCCGAGACGAGTGTGTAGGTGTCATCGAGGGCGAAAGTGCCGTCGCGGGTGAAATACTGCGTGTCGCCGTCGCTGAGGACGAACATGCCGGCCCCCTCGACGGCGGCGTCGAGGGCCTGCCCGGTAGTGCCCAGCGATCCCTGAGTATAGAGCGTCTGGACGCTGGCCAGGGCGTTTCCGCTGCCGACCTGAATGGGGTTGACTGCGCCGCTATTGGCGCTCGAGCCGCATCCGCTGCGGAGTGTCTGGTAGTAGGTGTCGCGGAATGTGACTCGGCTCTGTTTGAAGCCGATGGTGTTGGAGTTGGCGAGGTTGTTGCCGATGATGTCGAGACGCGTCTGGTTGTTCATTGTGCCGGCGAGGCCGGCGAAAAGAGCCCTGTTCACAGAGTACCTCCTGATTTGCTTACGGTTGTGTTGAACTGGTGGGGCGGACGGGAAAGGCAACAGCAAAGGCATAGCTGAACGGTCCCGCGTACACGCGGGAACAGGCTAGGAAGCCTGTCCTCCAACGACATGCAACACACGGCAACGGCGGACGGCAACGGCATACGGGAAGGACGCAGTCCCCCCATGCGGCACAAGGTCAAGTCAGATGCCATGGTCGGCGGCGGGCAGCATCATGCGCACGGTGGTGCCATGCCCGGGCCGGCTGTGTACCTGCAGATGGCCGCCGTACTTGCGGGCGACCCCGCTGGCGGTGCTGAGGCCCAGGCCGTAGGCATTCTCGCGGGTGGTGAAGAACGGCTCCGCACAACGGCGGACCGTCTCCGTATCCATGCCGATGCCATCGTCGGTGACCTCGATGGCAGCCCAGGGCGGCTCGCTGACAGCGGAGAGAGTAATGGTGCCTCCATCCGGCAGCGCCTGAATTGCGTTGAAGACCAGATTCACGGTTGCCTCGCGCAGCTCGGGAGCATTGGCAAGTGCGATACATGTTTCGTTGCGGTTGTCGCTGCACTCGAGGCGTATGCTCTGTGCCTCGACCTGGTGATGCCAGAGGCCGTCAGTTATGCGCGCAACGGCGCCGATGAGGCTGTGGAGGTGGACTTTGGCGGCGGTAGTGGGAGCCTGGGCGGCGGCGAACTGCTGCATCGCGTGGACGACAGTGACGCCCTGGAGAGCCTCGTCGTAGAGGCGCTGGAGGTACTGTGCGAGGTGTGGGTTGGAGTTGGCCTCGATCGCGAGGCTGGCGTTGCCGAGCACCGCGGCGAGGACGTTGTTGAGGCGGTGGGCGATACCGGCGCTGAGTTCGTGGACTGAGCGCATCTTGCTGAGTTCGACGGACCGCTCGAAGAAGGGGGGAGTGTGCGTGCGCTCGCTTACGAGGAGGTGGTGAATGGCGACGGCGAGTGGGCGCTGGAGACGGTAGAGCACCGCGCGGTCGGTAGAGGTGAAGTGATCGCGGCGGCGACTGCTGAGGTTGAGAAGCCCGACGAGTCGCTCCTCGCCCCCGTGCCGGGCAGGCAACTGGAGGGGAATGCTGATGCAGGATTTGAGGCCGGCCCGGTAGAGATCGGATTCGAGGGCGCAGCAGGAAGTCGCGGTGTCCATGGAGACGGCGGCGGAGAGCGACCCGTTGATGATGTCGGCGACGGCGCCGTCACAAGGCACCTGCATGCCGCCGACGAGACGTCCGGCACCAATCGGCGCGGCGGCCCCGACGATCAGGGCGCAGCGGTCGGGGCGGTAGGTGAGGAAGGTGGCCGCGTCATGCTGTACGAACCGGCCGATCTCTTCGGCCATGAGTTCAAAGGCATGGCGCAGGTCCCAGCCACCCACACCGAGACGCGCCAACCTCTCCAGCAGCACCGCCTCCTGCTCCAACTCCGGGACCTCGAGTTCGTCGGGGGAGGTGGGCAGCACAGTGTCATGGGTCGCGGTCGGCGCGATGTCGTGCGCCGAGGCGGGCTTTTTTTCGGATGCCATTTTCCATCATCTCCTGTGGACACGGCTCAGCGGGGGGCAAAGCCTCACGGCAGCATCACTCGATAATGGTAATCTGTGCGAAATCGAGCAGGCGGTCGCCGGCCTGGACCTTGAACTCGCCGCCATACTTGACGAGAGCGGTCACCTCGCCGCTGGCGATCGAGCCGTCGGGCTCGATCCAGTGCACGGTCCGCCCCAGAGTGCTGACAGGATTGGTGTAGCTGTGCGCTGACTGCAATACCTCTCTGATGTCGCCCAACTGGGAGACCATCTCAAGCTGGGACAACTGGCTGATGAAGGCCTCGCTGTTCATGGGCGAGAGGGGGTCCTGGTTTGTCAACTGAGCGACGAGGAGCGTCATGAACTCGTCGCTGGTCACCAGAGGACCCCTGGAAGCAGCAGAGGAGGTGGTGACGTCCCCCCCAGCCGAGGACGTTGCTACGGCCGGCACTGTGGTCGAATTGACGAGCATAGTTGCGGCTCCTATCGGCGTATCAGCGTGGGTCGAGCGGCCAGCCCGACTCATGCGTATTGGTCGTGTGTAGCGTGTGCGCCCATCAGGCGATTGCGTCCACGACGGCGGTCAGTGTTCCGGGCCGGGCGGGCGTAGTATGTCCGCGACGGGCCGGAAGCCGGTGCGCGGAGTCGGTCGCGTGGAGCGTGGGGCCTTCGGTCTGCTCGGGCGAGGGCGCAGAACGGTGCGGCAGATAGGCGGAGAGATCGTCGGCGGACGCCCAGCTTCCGCTTGACCCCTGACCGGCCCGCCCCCCGCTCTGGTCGCCACGCGCAAATCCCTCCATACCGTCATAACTCACCGTCAGACCGCTCAGCTTGAGACCGAGCTGCTCCAGGTTGCTCTCCAGGCTCTTGAAGGAATTGCTCAGGTGCGCCGCGCTCAGGTAGCTGTCGGCATGTGCCTCGACGCGCGCGCTGTCACCGTCGAGTTGGAACTGAATCCGGACTCTGCCCAACTCCGGCGGTGAGAGCTCGATGGTCACCTGTTCGAGCCGGGGCGGCGTGGAGATACCAGTCGACCTCACCGCGTGCGCACCCGCGCCGGAGGCGTGGGTCGGGCTTGGAGCCTGACTCTCAGCGGGCCGCTGAACGTCGGCTGCCGGTGACATTGCCTCGGGCAATGGCCCCGGATTGTGCGCCATAGCTCCGGCCATGGCAAGCTGCTTCCGCATCTCCCCCCCCGTCGGCGCAGGCTCCTCGCCGGGCAGCG
>JAUWOG010000552.1 GCA_030612305.1 Armatimonadota bacterium
TTCGCCGTGGCCGGCCGCCTTTGTCGTCGCCGTCCGCCGTTCTATCGCCGTATGCCGTCGTCGTTCGGAGGGGCCGCATACGAGGCGGAAGCGCAGCTTCTGCCGAGAATCCGGCCCACAGCCGTTGCCGTCGCCGTATGGAGGGGCCGTGTCGAAGGGCGGTCGTGTCGTTCGCGACCGCACTGAGGCCGGCCCACGCTCACCAGCCCGACTCCTGCCAATAGCCACGCAAGAGGTGACATGGATGCCCACTGAAACCCCCAGAATCGCCCTCATACAATTCCCCGGCTCGAACTGCGAATGGGAGAGCAAGCGCGCTGCCGAGGCTGCCGGCCTCGACTGTGACGTCTTCCGCTGGAACCGCCCGCCCGGGGCACTGGCCGACTATGACGGATACATCATCGGCGGCGGCTTCTCCTATCAGGACCGCGTCCGTTCCGGCGTCGTTGCCGCCAAAGAACCCATCATCAAGACCGTATTCGACGAGGTCACCGCGCGCGGCAAGCCTCTCATCGGCATCTGCAACGGTGCGCAGGTGATGGTCGAGGCGGGCATCGTGCCGGGCCTGAAGGCAGGCCAGGTCGAGATGGCCCTTGCGCCCAACACTCCGGACCCGGCCGGCCGCATCGCGCAGTTCTGCTGCCGCTGGGTCTATATCAGGACGGCTTGCGCCCCGTCGCGATGTATCTTCTCCGCCGATTACTCGCTCGGCGAAGTCATTCCCATCCCCATCGCCCACGGCGAGGGACGTTTCACCACCAGGGATCCGCACGTCTTCGCAGCGCTGAAGGAAAACGATCAGATCGTGTTCCAGTACTGCGACATTGACGGGAACATTGACGAGCGCGCCGAGATATGCCCTAATGGCGCGATGGCGAATATCGCCGCCATCTGCAATCCGGAGGGCAACGCGATGGCGATAATGCCACATCCGGAGCGGTGCAGCTTCCTGCGCCAGATTCCCTACGAGACCGGCGGGCCCTGGGGCGAGAAGAAGCGTGCCGCCCACGGTGACGCGCAGGCTCAGAACCGCCCCGGGCCTGGCCTGGCCGTATTCACGGCAGCGGCCGCCGCCCTCAAGTCCCGCGTCCTCGCATAGCCCGGGCAACTCACCAAACCTGCAACTCAGCCTCCAGCCCGAGGCCGTCGCGCCGTCCCCATCCAACCCACTCCCTGCTATATTGAGGAAACCCAATGACTCAGTCCCCCACCTCCATCCCCTGGTCTATTGCCGTCCCGCCGGAGGTCTATTGCGAATACTGCGGTGTAAAGATGAGCGACTACCACGCCGACCCGCAGGTGATGATGGAAATCCAGCTCGAAGGCCCGCGGCTCCTGCACGAGAAATATGGGCTCCCCCTGCGCCGCAGTGTCTCCCCGGATTTCACCGCCTACGCCACTGGCTCGACCTTGGGCCTGGAGGTGGATTTCTCCTCCGTACATCCGCCCTCGCCGCTCGGGCATCCCATTTCGAGCATTGAAGAGGCAGTCGCTCTCCGGGTCCCCGACGACATCACCAAGGCCGGCCTCATCCCCGCGATGCTTGAATACTTCGAATACATGAAAGCCCACGCGCCGGAGGGTGTCAGCGTCGGTTTTGGCGTCGGCAGTCAGGGCCCCTTCACGACTGCCGTACTCCTCCGGGGCAACGACATCTTCCTCGACATCTACGATGCGCCGGAGAAGGCCCACCACTTCCTCCAGACCATCACCGACAACTCCATCGCAGAGCGCGAGTTGAGCTACAGCATCACTGGGACCAAACCGGGGGGGAGTATCGGCTATGCCGATGACTACGGGGGGATGCTGACACCGGAGCAGTACATCGAGTTCGACGTGGATTACCTGGTGCAGATTGCCGAGCACTTCGGGGCCGAGAACCGCACCATCCACACTGAGCTCCTCCGCCGCCCCCACCTGAAGATACTCCAGGATCATGGCTGGACGTACATTGATGTCGGCACCGATCCGTACCTGACCGTCAGGGACTGCGCGGAGGTGCTCGACATTGACTGGCTGGTACAGTTCAAGACCTCCGGGGAGATGCTCCTGGCCACTCCGCAGCAGGTGCAGGAGACCTATCGCCGGATGGTGGCCGATGGTGCGCAGAGCATGCTCGTCGAGCTATGCCCCGGCGTGCCGGAGGACAACATCTTCGCCTTCATCGAGGTCGCAAGGGAGTTCGCATAGGAGTAACGAATACGGGGAACGAAGAGGCATTGCGGACCGGCAGGACGCTGCGGTGCATCTCTGCGCAGCGCGACCACTACGAATCCGCCACCTCTTCAACTGCTGTTTCCTCACGGATCCTCTGCGCTGCCTGCCCTATCACCATGCGCAGGATATCGGCCTTTGTGGCGTCGAAATCCTCGGGGAATTCCCCGCTCGGCTCTTTCTCGGCGTCAGTCAGCGGGACGATGGCGTTGACATACTCGCGGTATTCGTCCGTGATCTCAGTGGATACCCCATGCGGCCACATGTGCCACAGCGGCAGGCGCACCCCCTTGACTACTCCCTGGAACACTGTTATCTCGCCGCCCTCAGGAAGCTTCATGTCAAGCGAGTAGCCTCGCGTGGTCTCCCTGCGAACCAGTCCCATCTCACGGGCGGCCTGCCACACTTCCCAGTGAATATACCACGTCCCCTGCTCCAGAGACGCATCGCGGAATTCCTCAGTCGTCATCGAAGAGTGCCTCCTTGGGATTTCCGTGTGCGGCCCCCCACTCGCCACTACCCCATTATATCACGTTTCACTCCCCCTCACAAATCCGCCCGACTGGAGGCAGCATCCAAAATCGTGATGGTATTACTCACTTGCCATTGGCCTACAGCCGTTCGCCGTCCGTCGTCCGGAGGGGCCGAATACGGAG
>JAUWOG010000678.1 GCA_030612305.1 Armatimonadota bacterium
TTGCCTTTTGCCTTTCGCCTTTCGCCTTTTACCTTTACTCTTGCCTTTCGCCTTTCGCCTTTACGTTTGTCTTTTGCCTTTTGCCTTTACGTTTGCCTTTTGCGGTTGCATTTCAAAGGGAGGAATCTATAATGACAAAGCTCGCCGTCCTACAGACCGACTGTATCGTCGGCGACGTAGCAGCCAACACTGCCCAGGCTCTTGACTTACTTGATGAGGCCGCCGCTGCCGGAGCCGAGCTTGCCGTATTGCCGGAGTGCTTCTCGACCGGCTCAGGCGACCTGGCTCTCGCCGGTGGCTATGCCGAAGCGGTGCCCGGGCCTTCCAGCAACGCCCTTGCCGCGAGTGCCTCTCGCCACAGCATGTGGATTGTGGCGGCGGTCGTCGAGAAGCTGGACGCGGGCCTCGCCAACACCTCGCTCATCTTCGCACCGGACGGCTCCCTCATCGCCAAGTACCGCAAGCGCTTTCTCTACATGCGCGAGGCCGACGCGTTCGTGCGCGGCGAGCGCGGCCTCGCCGTTGACATGGGCTTCGTCACTGCCGGCATCACCATCTGCTACGACTACATGTTCCCCGAGTACGTCCGCGCGCTGGTGGACAATGACGCCCGCCTGCTCATCCATTCCACCGCATGGAGCACTACCGACGCATGTGAAGAGCGGGGCTATGACGCACACGTCAACTACCGCGCCCAGTCGGTCACGCGCGCCATTGAGAACGGTATCTTCCTCATGACTGCCAACCACGGCGGCAACTGGAACCGCGACGGAAGCATCAGGCCCGTCGGCCGATCCTGCATCATCGCTCCCTGGGGAGAGATCCTCGCCGAACTGGACATGGGAGCCGGAGTCGCAGTCGCCGAGGTGGACTTCGCCGACGCGAACTTCGACGACGCGGACACATGGGCCGCAGCCCACGCGCCATACTATCACGACTACCAGACCTATCCGGTCCCACCCATCTCAAACCTGTAGGTCGGCCTTCGCGCGTAGGTCGGGCTTCCACCGATGGAGGGGCCGCGTCGAAGGGCGGTCGTGCCGTTTACGACCGCACTGAGGCCGGCCCACGCACGACAAGAGCCTATCGCGATTGACTGACCGGCCCAGCCCGAGGTGGTTAGCCCTCTAAGGAATAGACATATTTCAAGGACGCGCCGCCATCAGGAGGTGCCCCTGACCATGAAATCGAGCCGGATCGTCTTCACCGGCCCTGAGCAGGTCGAGATAGTCGCGGAGGAACTCGGCGATCCCGGCCCCGGCGAGGTCACTATCCAGACCCTCGCCAGCCTCGTCAGCACTGGCACGGAGCTCATCTGCTACCGGGGCAGTTGGGACGCCGACACGCACTGGAGCGGGTTCAGCGCATATCCTCTCTACCCCGGCTATTGCACCGTAGGCAGCGTCATCAACGCCGGCGACGGTGCCACCGGACTGCAGGAAGGCGACCGCATTTGCGTCACCGTCCCACACCGCGATTTCGCCAACATCTCCGCGACGCAGATCTGGTCGCGTCCGCTACCCGACGCGGTGACTGACGAAGACGCGGCATGGGCCGTCCTCGGCGTCATCACACAGACCGGCGTGCGTCATTGCGAACACGTGATGGGCGACACGGCCCTCGTCATCGGCCTCGGGCCGCTCGGCCAGTTGGTGACTCAGTACCTCCGCGCACTCGGCCTCCAGCAGGTACTCGTCGTGGACCCCATCCGGATGCGGCTCGATGTCGCCCTCAGCCACGGCGCTACTGCGGGATTCTGCGGCAGCGCCTCCGATGCCAGAGAATTCGTCCTCGAACACACCGAAGGCCGGCTGGTGGACGTGGTGTATGACGTGACCGGTCATTATGCCGTCTTGCCGATGGCCTTGCCGCTGGCCCGTGACTTCGGAAAGGTCATCCTGTTGGGTGACAGCCCCCATCCTTCCCGCCAGAACCTCACCGATGACATACTCAACCGCCAGATCAAGCTCATCGGCACCCGCAGCTCGTGGCTTCCGCCACAGTACGAGTACTGGACTCCGATCCGCCAGGCGCAGCTCTTCCTCGAC
>JAUWOG010000541.1 GCA_030612305.1 Armatimonadota bacterium
TTCGCCCTCTTCTGCAAGGACACGTGCAACTTCCTCAGCATGCTGGCAGGTCTGGGCATCGCCGGCGATCACCTCGTCGGCAAGCTCGCGGAGACTGACCTGAGCGACTACGATCTCCTCGTCGTGCTCACGAATGCCATCCAGTATGACGAGCCCGACGAGTTACAGGCCAACGCCGAGAAGCTGAAGACATTCGTGCATGACGGGGGCAGCATCGCCGTCTTCCAGCAGAACGGGCGCGAGACATGGGACAGCTCGGTCTTCCCCTACCCCATGAAGCTGGTGATAGGCAATACCGCTACAGCGCCGACGCTTGCTGACGAGCGCCTCTTTGCAGGCGTCAAGCCGGAGGAATTCGTCAGTGGCGAGCGCCGCGTCGTCTATTATCCCATTGACATCGCCGGCACAGACGAGAAGTGGCACCATCTCGCCTATGCCGATGACGAGCAGCAACAGGGCGCGGTCGCAGTATGCGAGTATGGCAAGGGGCAAGTCATCATCAACCAGTTCGCGGTGCTGGACAGAATCGGCGAGCCGGTGATGCGAAGCCTCATGGTGGACACGGTGAAATACGTCCTGGACAAGTAGCAGGATGACCGTCGGGCTGACGCTCGACTCACACGAAAGAAGGAGCTACACACATGCACCTGGGACTCGTTACATACAATCTGGCCCCGGAATGGGACCTGGACAAAATCATCGAGGTCTGCGAGGCGACTGGCCACGAGGCCGTCGAGTTGCGCACCACTCATGCCCACGGCGTCGAGCCGAATCTGACCGAACAGCAGCGTCACGATGTCCGCCGGCGCTTTGAGAGCAGCAACGTCGTACTACTTGGCCTCGGCAGCACATGCGAGTACCATTCGCCGGACTTCGTTGAGCTGGCCGCCCAGAAGCTGAGCACGATGGAGTTCATCGACCTGGCGCAGGATGTCGGCGCCCAGGGCGTCAAAGTGCGACCAAACAATCTCCCGGAGGACGTGCCGGTCCAGCAGACGCTCCGGCAAATCGGCGAATCCTTGCAGGAAGCGGGCGAGCACGCCGAAAGCCGCGGCATAAAGATATGGCTCGAAATCCACGGGCAGGGCACATGCCAATTCCCACATCCAAAGACGATAATGGACCATGTGCAGAGCCCGGCCGTATCGCTGTGCTGGAACTGCAATCCAACCGATGTCGTAGATGGCTCGATACGGGACAATTTCGCACTCGTCATGGACAGAATCGGCCTGGTGCATATCCATGACCTCTATGACGACTATCCCTACGCCGAACTCATCGCGCTGCTGAAGTCCATCAACTACGACGGCTACTGCATGAGCGAGACGCCGACAAGCGAGGACCCCGAGCGCGTCATGCACTACTACGCGGCACTGTGGCGGGAGATGACGAGGTAGAGCGGAGTTCGCAGCGTCGGGCGGAGATATTGCCTCTCAGACCGCTTCGGCTTCCGGTACTTTCTCCGGGTCCGTGTGTCCCCACATCAGCCACACCAACAGCAGGTGCGACAGAGCCGCAAATGCCAGGGCCCCGAACAGCCACGGGCCCGGCGCACCGGACAGCAGCACATGCACCGTCAGGTACAGAAGCCCGAAGGCCGGGACACTCGCCAGCGCGTAGAGATGCCGCGAGCTGTTGAGGGCCAGCCCGAGACACGTCATCAGCGCCAGGCCGGCGATGATCATCACCACGAACAACGCCAGCATCATCCCGACGAAGATATTCGGAATCGCACCCCTGTGGGCGAGCACATAGATGAAGAAGAGCCCGAGACCTGCGCCCGCCTGCGCGAAGTAGAACCCGAATGTCGCCGAAACCCAGTGCAGCGCTTTGTCCACGGTGTCCGAATGCCCCCGTTTGTCCTCATTGTGCCCGTTCAGATATAATATCCGGTACGCTCACAACTGGCAAGGGAACCCAAGCATCTAGAATCCCGATGATGTTGCAGAAACCGAAGCGGCGGGCTGTCGTTCGGAGGGGCCGCATAGCGTCGGGCTTGCGCAGCAAGACCGATGCTATCCGGCCCACGCGCGGAAGCTACGCTTGTGCACACCAGCAGGTTTCATTGGCCCGACTCCGTGCCATTGCGAAATACCATCACGATTCTAGATGCTGCCCAAGGGAACCACGCCGCCCGTAGCGAAATACATATATGGCGTTTCATTGGCACGAAGCGCACATGCACTACAACGCGTAGGTCGGCCTGAGCTTTCTGCCTTATAGAAAGCTCAGGTGAGAATGTGGGGATGCGCAGCATCCCCCAAGCTTCTAGCCCGACGGCTGTCCAAATGAAGGGAGAGGGTCTTAGTGAAAACATGGAAGGTGATCGTCACTGACTACATCGAGGACGATCTGGAATGGGAAGAAGAGAAGTTCGCCGCAATGGACAATGTCGTGTTCGAGACATACCAGCTCAAGTTGGCTCCTAAAGAGGAAGTCATCGAGAAATGCAGGGACGCGGACATCATCGTCGTCAACATGGTCGAGTTCGATGCCGAAGTGATTGACGCGCTGGAGAGATGCCGGCTCATCATCCGCCACGGTGTCGGCTATGACAATGTGGATGTCGCGGCCTGCACGCGCAACAGTATCCGCTTCGCCTACGAGCCGGACTACTGCGCGACGGAGGTCGCCGAGCAGGCGGTGGCGCTGATCTTCTGCTGCACCCGCCAGCTTTTCCAGTCGCGCGCGATCCTCGAAGACGCCGCCGAAAACCAAATCTGGGATTTCTCCTCCCTCCTCCCGATGCACCGCATGTTCGACCAGACGCTGGGCATCGTCGGCTGCGGGCGCATCGGCGGCCGCGTCTATCGCATGACGAACAGCATCTTCGGCCCGACACTCATCTTCGCCCCGCATATTGACGAGCGGCAGCACGGCGCGCTCGGCAGCGCCGCTGACGACGGAG
>JAUWOG010000258.1 GCA_030612305.1 Armatimonadota bacterium
CTTGTCGCGGTAATGGTTGATTATGTATGAGAAATCAGTGTCGGGGGAGTTGTATCCGAGGCGGGGGTCAATGCCACAGAAGGGGATGAGGCGGTCGGGATAGAGCGCGGCGCACTGCAGGATGTCCTCATTCGATTGCACGCAGGCGCGTGGCTCGGGCTGCGTCGCGGGCAGGATGACGCCCATGTCAATGCCGGCGTAGTCGTAGATCTCGACAAGCTCATCGGGGTTGCCGATGCCCTTCTCGGAGAGGGGGCGGAGGTCTCGGGGATAGATGCTCGTGTGAGCGTGGATGTCTATGAACATGGTTTCGCTCTCCTGCGCCAGACGTGAGACAGGCGGCTGGTGGATGTTGGCGGGCTCGGCTGTGGGAGAGTTCGCTTCAGGTTGGAGAAGTCCTCCCAGGCGTGGAGGAAAAATGAGTGTCATAGTGTGGAGGCAAGACGCGGCAGACGGGGAGGCGACGCTCTAACAATATGAAGTGTGTCTGGCAAACAGCTCAGGGGGCTGGGCGATTGCAGGTAAGTGGCTATTCTGGTGGGCTAGCGGATTGCTCACGCACCCAGACTACCTCTTCATCGTCGGCACCCGCATCGGCGGATAGCTTGAAAGGCGCAGAGGTGTGTTGGCGGAAGCGTGCACGGTAGGTGCCCTCAAGTTCGCCTGGCGGCACCGGGAAACCGACACGGCAACGGAAGACGCCGTCTTCCGGTCCCGTCGCCGAGGATGCAGTGACTTCCCATTTGGCGGTCATGCCCCCGGGGGCATCTGTAAAGCACCAAAGTGCAGATCCTATCTCCTGGTGATCCCGGCTGAGGCATGTCTGGGTGCTAACAAACCTCACAGAGCCCTCGTCTTTCCCTGGTTCCATTATTGAGAAGGGCATCTCATAGTCCACAATTACACATCGCGCACCCGACGGCCAGCCCTCGAGATTCTCATTATAGTTAATTAGAGGGGCGTAGCCCGGCGCGACTGTGACACGTGAGATGATGTCGTCGCCCTTGGATGCATCCGGGGAGACGCCCGGGATGAGCCCAAATACAAACGCAAGGATGGCGACAACGATGAGGCCCCCCACCACGAACAGGATAATCGGGGGGCCGGACCTTTGGCCGGAGCGGGCCGTGGCTTCGGCGGTCGAGGGACGCGCTGTCGGCTGCGGAGTTAAACTAGCGCCACATGCCATGCACTGGGCGTCAGTGGCATACACCTTTTCTCCGCATTTCGGGCAGACCTGCTGGCCTTGTGTCATCCTTCCTGTCCCCCCAGTCGCAAGTAGTCTATCAGGTTCCAAGCGGGAAAGACGGCTGCCGATCACACAATGGTCTCTTGTAGTCGCTTGTTGCAATCTAGTACACGTGATCGGCCTTGCCGAACATGGTGGGGAGGTCCCAGTACTCGCCGTCATTGGCGACCCAGTTGGCGGCGGCTTCGATCATCTCGTCCACGCCGTCGCGGTATGGGCCGAACTTCTGGACGCAGAAGGTGTCGTTGGCGATGAGAGCCGTGTCGGCTTTCTCGCCCACGAAGACGGGGTCCTTGCCTAGGAATTCGCCCAGCTTGTTGCAGATGTCCTCGACGGAAGTCACGGGGCCGGCAACGTTGAATATGGTGAAGGGGTTGGAGGCGACCTCGAAGCCGAGGAGCGCACGGTCAATGGCGTCTCTCTGGGAGAGAAGGTTGACGTATGGCATCTCGAGGGAAATGCCCTCGCCGGACTGGACCATTCTGGCCAGGTCCACGAGGACACCGTAGCCGAGATGCTGGGCGTACATGAGGCGGTAGTGGGTGATCTTCTGGTTGGTGTGGCCGCTGGCCGAGGTGTTGAAGGCGGTCTCGCGGGCGAGGATAGAATAGCCGTAGATGCCGACGGGGCTGAGTGTGGTATCTTCGGTAGCGCCGCCGAGGGCAGGATCGGTATGCGGATAGGGATTGCCGGAGGAGAAGTTGACGATGGTGGAGTCGGAATACTTGACGGCTACTTTGGCTGGCACGATGGAGTTGAGCAGGATGGACTTGCCGGGGTCGCCGGCGGAGCCGAACTTGAAGCCGAGCATATAGACCATGTTCTTGGTGACCGGCAGTGCGGCGAGTTCGTCGTCATCGGCGAGGTCGCCGGCAAAACACTCGCAACCCCAGCTTTCGAAGAGCTGCCGCGCCTCGTTGGCGTACTCGGTGATGAAGAGGCCTGCGACCTGGATTTTGCGGTCGGTGACACCGGCCTGCTTGTCGGCATTGACGAGGGTCTGGACGAGCTCGGGGCCGACCTTGCCGTCGCCGCCGATGACCATGATGTCGCCGTCGAGGTCGGCCATCATGCCGACGAGACCGTCGGTAGGCTCAGCCATGAATTCCCTGAGCTGGGTAGTGTCTCTAACGTCGAGGATGCTGCTCATTTCCATGTCCTTTCGTCCTGTAGAGGTATGTCAAGTCATGAACTGCGATAGGGCGGGTGATTGAACGTACAGTATAGCGTCTGTGTGTGCACATATCAAGTGCCGAGAGGGTGGTGCGGGGAGGGTGGCTATTGCGGGGGCTTGCAGACGCGGCAGGGGCGGTATCCGGCCTTGCGAGCCTGCGCCGCGCTGTCAAACCATATCGCGTTGTGGGGGCTGATTTTGAGCGCCCACTTGCAGGTGGGGTAGTGGTAGATGTCGGAGCGCTTGCTGCCGAGGTACTTGCCGGCTGATTGAGAGGCTGTGTCGTCCGCCGAATCAGAAGCGCCCCAGAGGCCCTTGTGCGCCTCACGAGCGTGCCGCTGGATGGAGTTGAACATGAGCGCATAGCGGACATTGGGGGGATACGTGGATGTCTGCGCGTAGCCCTGGGCGAGCAACTCAGCGTTGACGAAGGTGTCGCCGACATAGACATACGCTAGCAGGCGGCGGTATCTGTCGCGCTTCTCGACATCGTACTCGAGGGTCACGCGGCGGCCCTCGACGAGCTTCCTGTTGGCCGCGCGTGCCTCGTGTCCGAAAGCCTCGACGGGCTTGTAGGGATGCTTTGTTTCGGGAGTGTCCATGCCGATGTAGCGGACCCTTTCGCCATCATCGAGCTCGATGGTGTCGCCATCAATGACCCGGACGCACGTCGCGGCAACAGTAACGGGCGCAAAGCCGACAAGTGCGGTGATGCGCGGCTGCTTCCAGAACTCAAGGTTGGGCCAGGCACGGAAGGACACGGCGCCGGCTTGCGTTTGTACGGTCATCGTCTGAGTCTGCGGGGCCCACGTGAGCGGCGCGGCAATGGCATTGGCGAAGCGTCGCAGAGGGATAAACTTGAGGCCTTCCATGTCGAAGGTCGGGGGTGTGTCGGTGATCTTGCCGCGAAGTACCTCAGGGAGCAGGTCCACCGGCGCGAACGAGATGCCGCCTGCAAGGAGACATGGGATGGGCTCGGCGGCGAAGCCAGAGGATGCTGCGCCCAGGAAAACGGCTGTCGCGAGTAATAGATGAATGGAAAGCCGGGGAAGCCGCATGAGTGCTCCTTGTTCTTTTGGGTGGATGCTCACATTTATTCTACTACACCAAGGGGGAGGAAATCCAGAAGACGGCGACCAATCTATGGGGCGAAGGAGTGAGGTACGTGAAGATCGGCTATGGAGAAGTTGACATAACGCCTGAGTTGGGGATTCCGTGCGCGCTGGGGCTGGATAATGAATGTGAGGAGATATTCGACCCCATCGCGGTGATTGCGATTGCGATTGAGCATGGCGACGAAAGGGTCATCCTGACGGCTGCTGATGTGCTGGGGCTGACAAGGCCGGAAACGCTGAAGCTGCGAGGCATGGTTGCCGAGAAAACCGGCGTCCCGGCAGACCGCGTCGTCATCCACTGCACCCATTCGCATGAATCACCGTGCCTGCGGGTGGAATATGGGGAGTATCTGCGCGAGCGCGGGTTGCGTGCATACGACCCGGAGTACTGGGAACGCGTGCAGAGCGCGTGGGTGACAGCAGCAGAGACGGCTGTGGCTGACCTGCAACCGGCTTCCGTCGCGTGGGGTATGGCTGAGGTTGAGCGGGTGGCTTCCAACCGGCGGCTAGTCGAGCCGGACGGGGCGATACGGATGCGTGGGAGCCGTGCGGCGGCCGATGATGCGGACTACCCGGAAGGGAACATAGACACCTACGTGCGGGTGCTGCGGTTCGATAGGTCAGAGGCGGAGCCGGTGGCATTGGTGAGTTACTGCTGCCACCCGTCCGTAGCCGGCGGGGATGAGGGCCCGTATATCACCGCCGACATCTGTGGGGTTGTGAGGCGCGTATTGCGCGAAACGAACGGTTGTTCGACTATGTATATGACGGGCACGTGTGGGAACATCAACCCGGGGCGCTACGCGGGCCTGAAGAGCCGCAAGCAGGATGTCATGACACTTGGCTACCGGCTGGCGGCGGCTGCTCAGGAGGCGTACGAGAACGCCGAAGTAGTCGAAGCGAAAGACGTCTCATGGGGATACCGGCCGGTGGCGCTTGAAGTGCGCGAGGGGATCGAAAGCGCTGCTGAGCTGGAGGCTGAAGTCGAGCGGCTGATCGCAGAACATAAGGAGCTTCATGCGCGGGGCGAGAAAGCGCCCGGTGGCGCAGTCCGTCGGCCGCTGGCTCGTCTGATGATGCGGCGAGTGGCGCAGCAGGGCACGATCCCTACGGAAGTGTGTGCGCTGCGGCTCGGCGAGAAAGCCGTAGTGTTCTACCCGGGCGAGTGCTTTGTGGAGATGGCGTACTGCTTGTACGCCGAGCACGGAGCGGAGAACGTGATGGCCGTGGAAAACTGCGACTCCACGCCATCATACATACATACTGCCGGCGGCGGCGTATGCAGGCGGATATGAGGCGGATGTCTGCCGGGTTGCTCCGAGC
>JAUWOG010000452.1 GCA_030612305.1 Armatimonadota bacterium
AATAATAATAATAGTAGTAGTAGTAATAGTAATCGCTGGTGCTCAGCCGCAGCTTGTTGAGTATCGTCCCGAGTATGTTCCCCCGCGCGTGCCTTATCAGGCGGATCATTTCCAGGAAAGCCGTGCGGCTGACATGCTCGCACTCCGCGATCAGCAGCGTCTGGTCCACCTTCGATGACAGCAATATGGCATCGGTGAGCACGATGGCCGGCGGCGAATCCAGAATCACGATGTCTGCCAGTTGGGAGGCCTCGCGGATTACCTCAGTCATCCGCTCTGAGCCCAGCAGATCCGCCGGATTCGGCGGCAGCGGCCCCGTCGGCGCTATGAACAGCCCCGGTACATTCTCCACCTCGATGATAACATCATCGAGTGTGCTTTCCCCGATCAGCACATTAGTCAGCCCGCGCTCTCGCTCCACATGCAGCAGACGCTGCAACGCGGGCCGCCGCAGGTCGGCATCCACCAGCAGCACTTTCTGCCCCGCCTGCGCGAAGACCACGGCCAGGTTCGCAGCCGTAAGACTCTTCCCCTCACCTGCACCAGCGCTCGTGACCAGGAACGTGCGCCCCGGATTGTCAACCTGCGCAAAGTGGATATTCGACCGCAGCACGCGGTACGCTTCCGCTGGTGGACTCTTCGGCGACGCTATCGTCACCAACTCACCCTCGATGGCCTCCAGCATTGGCACCATGCCCAGAAACTCGACGTCCGTATAGTGCGTCAGGTCCTCCGGGCTGTGGAACGTATCGTCCAGCGCCTCGAGCAGCAGTGCCACCATCAGCCCACAGAACAGGCCCAGAGCCAGAGCGAACATCGTCATGCGGCCGAGAGCCGGTCGCACCTCATGCGCAGTCACCGCCCGGTCTATCACCGTCGCGCTGCTCTTCTTGATCTCCTCTCGCAGCTTGCTCTGCTCCAACTGGATCAGGAAGGTCTTATACGTACTCCGAGCCAGCGCAATATGGCTTTCGAGCCGCGCAATCGTCGCCAGTTCGATCGGTAGCGCAGCCGTCTCGGCGGCGCGTTTAGCCACGATCGTCTGCAGCCGGTTGATCCGCTGTTGTATCTCGGCGATGCCCAGGTCCGAGCTCTGTATCTCCCTTTCCAGCGTGGTGACGCTCGTGTTCACCTCGAACTTCTTGCTCTCCTGCGTTTCGGGAAGGCCGGCCAGTCGTATTTCCAGCGCCTCGTTCTTCCGCTTCGCCTCGGCCACCTTCGGGTGGTTCTCCTTGTACTGGGCCTGCACGCCGGCCAGCTCCACCTGTTGCTGCAGCAGGAGGGTCTCCAGCGTCACCCGTTCCGGGTGAACCTGCTTCACGGGAATCTCAATCATCGGCTTGGCGGCCGCCAACTGCACGTGCAGCGTCGTCTTACGCGCCTGCAACGTCGCCAGCTCAGTCAGCGCACTGTCCAGTTCGCGCTGGTATTGCGACAACTCCGACTTCGCCGCCCCAGCCTCCACGTCCGGAACGACTATCCCGACCTCGTACTGATACTCCGCCAGCTCATGATCCAGACGCTCGAGCCGCCCCGACACGATGTCTATCTGGTCCTCGAGGAACGCGCGCGCAGCCGCCACATCCGACCGCCGAAGTTCCGTGCTCATCGCCACGAACGTGTCCGCCGTCTCATTGGCAAACGCCAACGCCTTCGGCTGCTCGGAGTTCGATGCACGAATCACTAAGCGGTCCGGTTCTTCGGGGAAAGCCTCGAGGGAGTCCACAATCTCAGTGGGGTCCGTAACGATCTTGACGCCCGACTCGCGCGCACTGAGCTTGTTGGCGGTACGAGTCGCAGCAACGTAGCTCGTAGCGATGCGGGCCTGCGTCTGGAGGGTGAGCTCTGCGCGTACTTCCCGCGACTCGATGGCCTGGTCTTCCGTGAAGCGGATGCGCTCCACAGCCTGTCTGCGGATCAGCACAACCGACTGCGCGCGGTATGTCGGACGGTACGAAACCGCGTAGAGACCGCCAAGCATACCGGCTGCCAGCGTGATGACAAGAATAAACCACTTACGCTTGGTGAAAACGCGGACGTAGTCTCGTACCTCAAACGCTCGAGCGCCTGTCTCCATTAGCTCTCAGTCTCTGATAGTGCCGGCGGTCGCTCCGACCGCAACCAGCACCAACCATTTCCGCCCGGACACAAGGGCGGACTCAGTCTCCCACTTCAGAGGATCGGGCGCCTGCGTATCCAGGACCTCAATGCGTAAGCGCTCTGACCATTCTCCAGCCGTCGGCCAATGGCCATACTAAAACGCCTGCAGCCCCTGTGACATTTGCTGCAAGCCCGCATACCTCAGATAACTGCCAACAATTATAGCACCCGTTTCTCGCACCCGTCAACCGTGCCACCGCCCCTTTCGGTGCGCCACTCCCCCACTTATCCACAATCCGCCGTCAGGATATGCACAAATGACGGTGACTTCTCCACATCCGCATCCCCACTTCTCCACATCCACCTCCCCACTTCTCCACACCCGCCTCCCAACTTCCCCACATCCACCTCCCCACTTATCCACAATCGAGTCCTGCTTATCCACACCTGACAACTGTACTCGCCTCCGCAGTAGCACCCTCCGGACCCGCCTCAGCACTCCATTCTCAGCGCCTGCCCCTGTCCGGATGCCGCCCTCAGGCACTAAAGCTCTGCGCCCTTGATACCGATAATATCAGGGGGTACAGGCAAATGCAGAACGGCCACGACAAACCGACTTCCTTTGCAGCAACATCCGCGCCAATGCAATCCAGCAACAACAGGAGACATGGAATGGCCAATGATTTGCCCTTTCAATGCTGTGTCTGCAAGGCCGTATGTTGGAGCCTTGACGCCGCCGGCAACCGCTCAGAGTGGGTCCCGTGCTCCAGGAGCATAGTCGCCTCACACGGTATATGCCCCGATTGCCTGCCCAGAGAACTGGCCAAAGCTCGGCGCGCTATCCAAGACCGAAGCAATGTCACGCTTGCTCCCTGATGGCATCTTCGCATAGCCGCCGATTTGGATAGGGACGGGGGTTCCCGGAGCCTTCGTCCCTTCTTTCATCCCCAATCCCGCAAGCCATTGCGGGACTCTCAGCGCCTCGTCTCCTCATCCCGCCGGCGCGTCCTGTATCATCCCCTTCATCTCATACCCCGCTCGGCTTGCCTCTGCCTGCTCTCCGTGCTATATTGCCCGTATATGGGCCCCCTGCCACGTATCAGGACAACGCCGGTACATCGCCACCAGCTCACGCTTCCACTTCTCGCGGCCCTCCTTGTGGCGACCCTCCTCGCCTGGCAGTCATGCTGCCCGCTGTTTGCCGCCCAGGTGATGACCGTGCCGGAGCGCAGCGGCCGCGGACCCCTTGCCGTCGCTACATGGGAGCCCGGCCACACACTG
>JAUWOG010000569.1 GCA_030612305.1 Armatimonadota bacterium
GATGCACCCATCTGTCCTCGACCTTGTAGCGGAACGCGCCGACCGTATAGCCGTTGCCGGTGATAGCCGCCAGCGCTTCATCGGGACGGCCCTCCGGCGAGCACGCCCGCACTTCCGCGCTGATCTCCGACGCCTTCGCCAGCGTCAGGCCCAGCACATTCTGGTGCCCGGTACGCGCATAGATCCCGCCTTCCCGCACCTCCTCAGCGACCCTCACATCCGCGTAATGCTTGATGATGGTATCCGCCTCGCCGGTGTTCTCGAAGCCGATCTCCTTCACCAGGCACCCCTCCTCCCACCAATACCGCTTGTGGATGAGAATGTCCCGCAGTCCCGCTGACTTGCAGGTATAGCCGATCTTCCGTGGCTCATCGGACGATATGTCGCGCACAACCTCGTCACCTAGTTCGCAACTGAACAGCGTCCTCCCGGCAAGCGGCTGTATCTGCTTGTAGCGGTCCGCACACTCGCCCAGGAAGTGCCTTCCCCGGGCCCCGGCATCCCATATCCGCGCAGTATCCTGCGAGACACTACAGTGCATGCCGGTTTCGCGGTCGTATCCAGGCCCCCCCATCATGCCGCCCAGGTTGGTGTACACGCCGAATCTGAATCGCGCCTTCACCTCACTACCTGGCGGCATATCCTGGATGCCGGCGCTCAGCCATACGCGCCCGTCCCAGTTCTGCGGCGCCAGTCGCGCCAGGTCCAGCTCGAATTCGCGCTCAGTCGTGTACAGCCGCTCGTGCGCAACATGAAGCCTGGTATCATGCGCCTCATAGTAACCGGGCCACCAGAAGTCGGGGTTCGTCCAATCCAGCCGGCGACTGCTGCGGTCAAACGCGCCGACATACAGCCGCTTGGCAAGGCCCTCTTTGCTCCCGAAGTCAACCACTGCACCCGCGAAGGCATCCGGCCCTTCCGGCGTCGCTGTGGGATAGTCAATGACGCACGGTACGGTCGCCAAATCACGCACCAGGATCCCGTTGAAGGCGTACGCTCTGCGGGCCGTATCGGCTGTCGCAGGCATTCCAGCCGTCAGCGTCGCGCCGCGCCCGTCGTACGCGGTGAAGCAGCCCGCATCGCTGGCATCCGCCGCATAGTCCAGGATATGGGTGCCTCGTTGGAATGCCGGCGGCGAGACCACTGGTAGCGGCGAGCTCTCCGACGCATTCGGCAGTGTCACCTCGTACTCCGCCGCCGTCGCCTGAGCGGGACCCAGCCATTTCGGGTGCAGGGACCGGCTCGGCTGCGCCTTCTCGATGACGGGGGGGATGAGGGTGCGCGCACCGGCTCCGCCTCGCAGCCGCGCATCAAGCTCGCCGTCGGGTCCGACTATGCCGGTCCGCGCGGCCTCGAACTCCGCGATGAAATCGTGAGCTACAGGCCCGCAGTCATACCCCTCTATCGGGCCGAGGCAGATGCGCGGATGCCCGAAGAACCCCTGGCTGTACTGCGACGGCTCGCCATAGGCCGAGGTGGCGAAGCGCATCGTGACTTGCCTGCCGCAGAGCTTGCTCTGCTCGACGCCGCCGAAGTCAATGACGACCGGCTCCCAGCGCGCCTTATCGAAGCGCCGCGCAAAGACCTCCTGCCGGCCCTCGCCGGCATCCACCGATACCGTGAAGATGACGCCCTCGGTATGCTCGACGGTGACCGGGCTGCAGCCGATGTCAAAGACCAGGTACGGGCCCGCGTACGCATGACCGAGCCCTGCGACCAGAAGCATCGCAGTCAGCGCCCATGTTGCGCCGCGCGCCCGATTTTCGCATCGTCTCGACACAACACACCTGCCCCAGGGAGGAATTTGCCGCCACAGCCGGAACTATAGTATAGCATAGAGCCTGCGTCGGAAGGGAACGTCAACATGCGCACGTTGGCAGCCTTGATACTGCTTGCACTCACCGCATCGCTTGCCATCGCCGGCCCGCCGGGGCTGATCTTTCATGCCCAGTTCGCCGGCGACCTGGCCGCCTCACCCGGGCCTGTCGCCCAGAGCGTACACGGAGAGCCCCAGTTCATGGCCGCGCCGTGGGGTAAGTCAGGCATCCTCCTCGTCAAGGGAAGCTACCTCTCATATCCGGCCCAGGGCTGCCTTAACAAATCCGCCGGCACTCTCCTCTTCTGGATACAGCCCCGGTGGCATGGCAATGACGGCAAGCGCCACGCCATCTTCTCCGACGCCGCACCCACCCACAAGCCCATCTACAACTCCTTCTACCTGTTCAAGACCCCCTCATCCACACTCCAGTTCTGTGTCGGCGGCGTGGCCGAACACGCCCTCAGCACCACTGTCGCCGACTGGGCCCCCGAAGAGTGGCACCATGTCGCCGTCTCCTGGGGCAGCGCCTCGGGGATAGCGCTGTATGTTGACGGCGCGCGGGCGGGAGAAAAGCATTGCGAGGACGAGCCCGAGCAGGGGCCCACCTTCAGTATCGGCGCCGACTATGACGGCTCTCTCACCGCCGAAGCCGGTTTCTCCGATGTGCAGATATTCAACCGCGTCATGCGGCCGGATCAGATCGCAGCCATCTCGCGCAATCTGCCCCTCGAGATCGCCGGTATCATAGACATGACCGCACCCGAGAAGGCCGTCAGCGGACGACCCATTACCATCGAGCTCAAGGCTATCGCGGCGCAGCCTCTCACCCGCCCTCACGCCGTCCTCATCACACTCGACGACATCCCCATCGCTTCCGTCATGCCGCAGCCGCCGGCGGAAACCTGGGAGCCCGGCATGCCCATCGAACTCGAGCCCGTCACCGTCACCATC
>JAUWOG010000132.1 GCA_030612305.1 Armatimonadota bacterium
ACCTTCGAGGACATAGATGGGCGGCCCGCCGCCGAGTTTCACCTGCGCCTCTTCGTCCTTGATGCCGGGGACATCGCCACAGATAGCGGTCTCAAGGACCAGAGCGACATCCGGCGAGATGGTCTGAACGGCAGTTTGGGCCCCTCGGAGGCCGACTTCCTCCTGGGCAGTGCCGACGCCAAAGATGGTGTTGGGATGATCCGTGCCGGCGAATTGCTGGAGCGTCTCGATGACGATTGCCACGCCGACGCGGTCGTCCCAAGCCTTGCCCATGAGCATGTCGGGGTTTGCCATGGGGGTACACTCGCAGACGGGAACGACCGGGTCGCCCGGGCGGACGCCGAGTTCTGTCGTGGCGTGGTCTCTGTCACGCGCGCCGATGTCGAGGTGCATGTCGGACTTCCGGACGACCTTGTTGCGCTCTTCATCGCCGAGCAGATGCGGGGGCTTGGAGGCGACAACGCCGATAAGGGAGCCTTTTCGGGTCAGCACCTTCATGGTCTGGGCGAGGAGTACCTGGTCCCACCAGCCGCCGAGCGGGCTGATCTTCAGATAGCCCTGCTCCGTGACCTGGCTGACGAGGAAACCGATCTCGTCCGTGTGGCCGGCAAGCATGACGCGTGGCCCATCAGCGTTGCCCTCCAGCTCGCAGATGACGCTGCCAAGGTTGTCGTACGAGACGGTGCCGATGTCGCGGAGTTGCTCAGCGACATACGCGCTGACTGCGGTTTCGTAGCCGGAGGGACCGTCGAGATTGCTGAGGTCTCGGAGCAAATTCGTTGAAGTTTGTGTCATTTCTCATCACCTTCATCGTCCGTGTTATCTTGCGTTTGGCGAGCCCGCCTGTGGTCGCGGACAAGCTTGAGAAGCTCCTGGCATAGCTCCGTGTGGTAGTTGCCGTAGATAATGCCGGGAACGTAGAGGGCGAGAAAGAAGGCCAGGCGGAGGGCCGTGGACTCAAAGCCGAACTCACTATGGGAGATGAAATTGCTGGAGATGATTGCTGCGAGCCTGAGGCATGCGATTGCCCAGATTGTTGGCACGTAGTAGCCGATGATCTCGGCGAGCAGTCTCCAGCCCTTGAAGTAGTTGGGGAAGACGAAAGCCAGACTCGCCAGCGAGGCGAGAGCATGTGTGCCTGCGGCGGCGCAGGCAACGTGAGTGATGGGTGCGTGGCGCTGAACGAGCCAATAGGTTACGCCGCCCAGGAGAACGCCGCAGAATACGCGAGTGGCGATAACAACGGTCTCGCGGTTTGTGGCAACGAGCACACTATTTGCAGCAAGCGGCAGCGCGAGGAAGATGCCGCCCCAGGTGAGGACGCGTGCGGCTTGTATTGAGTCGATAAACTGAGGGACCAGGAGCACTATGAGCACCGGGAGGAGTATGTGCGCAGAGCCGGCGAGCAGCGGCATCACTGAGGCGGCGGCCATGGTGGGTAGCTGGATATGGCGGCGCATCTTGTCGAAGGCATGCCATGCCCCCCATGCCTCCATGATCTTGGGCCAGATGACGAAGCCGACGGACTCAGGGAGCGCAAACATCATTCCGGCCATGCGCATCCCGACGCTGTAGAGGCCGAACTGGTAGTCGTCGTAGAAACGGATCATTACGGCGCCATCAATCGTGCGCAGAAGGACGTCGGAGAATCCGATGAGTGTGATGAGAACGCCGGCTTTGAATAGCCGGAGAGCAAGTCTGGGACGCCACAGGAGCGGGATGCGGATGCGAGAGTAACGGTGCATCATGAGCAGGTCAATGAGCCACGCGGCGAGGATACCGAGCATGGCTCCCGCAAACCCCCAGCGGTAAGCGCCGTAGAGAGCGAGGCCAAAGCCGACGCAGGCGTCGAGAATGGTGATCCATGCGAGGATCTGGAACTCGTTCCAGGAACGGAGCACGTTGCGGTAGAGTATGTAGGTGACTTCGGCGAGGAGCCAGCCGCCGCCGATAACGAGTGCAATGCCGGTGGCTTCCTGCCCGGGCGGCTTTCTCAAGCCCCAAACGATCATGACCGCGCCGGCGAGGGTGGTGAGCGCGACGACCCAGGTCATCCCCACCGCTTCAATGCTCTCAGCCTGCTCGTGGTCTTTGGCGCCGACCCGCATGGGGAGCAGCTTGCTGACGCCGTGGAGAATGCCGAGGTGGGCGTTGGAGGTGTAGCGGTTGATGAGGAAGACCTTCTGCATGAGGCCGTTCCCGACGACACCAACGAGTCGCATGACCAAGACGCCGCGGAGCAATCCGAAGAGGAGGGCGATGTAGCTGCTGGCCGCCATAGCAAGCACGGCGGCTGAGGCTCTCATGTTGCCGCGCCGCCGTTGTTGTGACTCCCTGTCTCCTTCAGACACTACGAGGTACCACCGCCTGGAGTAGCGTGCCTACGCGCCGCTCAACTGTGCATACTGTTGGGTTCCGGCCCACCATTTTAGCATAAGAATGCGATATGCGCTATAGGGGCCGCTGCGCAGAGGGCATTGCTTTTCGTCAATGGCGGCAAGCTGACGGGGATCCTGGTCGCGGTACTCGGCTACGAATTCGTCGAGCGTCATCTCCTCAGCCATGTCGGCGGTGCGTGCGGTGGCCTTGGCGATGGCCAGACACGCCGCATCGAGATCACCACATGCCAGAAGGCCGGCGCGGTCGCAAGAGAGCACGACGCGCTGCTCCCAGGCGTGAGCGATCTTGCGGGTCATGATCATCTCTTCACGTGGCACTCCGATGTCCCAGCCCGCGCATTGCCTGTCAAGGAGAGCTGCGAGCGCTTCCTCGAGGTCGGTAGCGCCGGTTGGAGTGCGCTGGAGGACAGCAATCCTGACGTTCTGGGAATCGGGGTCTTCGATGACGAGGTGCGCCAGGATGTGGGCGACGGCGAAACGGAACTCCACCTCCGTATATGCGCTCAACATGCCGGTGGTGATGGCCACGCTCTGGGGATCGTGGCCGAAGAGGTTCGGCACCATTCTCCGCTCGGCGGACATGAACAGTTCCGGCGACTCGATGCCGAAGAACTCGCTGAGTTCATTGAATGTCGCCTTGACGCCGGCGTGCCTTTCCGAGTCCATGTGGACGCATTTGCCGAACACCGGCTCCCAGGCATCAGCGTCCGGTCTCATGTCATCGAGGGCCTTGAGTATGGTTGAGATGTTGTCGCGAGCAAGAAGCCGCTGGCGGAATTCAGCCTCCTGTTCGTGCGCCCATGGCGGTCCCTGTGGCGCGGCTGCGGGTGATGGCGCCGGCTCCTCCTCGGCGGCGAGCTCAGGCTCGTCGAGGCTCGGGACGGGCTCATCAAGGGTTAGCTCGGGCTCATCCGCACTCACCTGAGGCGCTTCTTCGTATTCCTCCTCATCTTCCTCATCCTCCTCATCGCCGATGGCGGTGAAGAGGTCATCATCATCATCGGCGCCCTCCCGGCTGGCGAGGAAGGGGGCTGCGGCAACCCCGTGGAGTCTGGAGAGGCGTTCTGCGGCAGGTGCATCCACTCGGCGGAGTCCTTCCCAGGCGTCCTCGTCTTCCGCGTTGGCCCGTATGATCTCCTGATATTCCCGTGAGGCCCTCAGAAGCTCGTCAGTATCCTCATAGACTTTGGCGATCCAGTGCCGGACCTGGAGGTGGGAAGGATCCTCCTCGAGCGCTTCGCGGGCGAGCTCGATAGCCTGTCGGTGATGGCGGTGGTCGAGTTCGTCATGCGCCTTTTCCATCAGCATTTCGGCGGCTTTGCGCGCCACCGACATTTCCTGATCCTGACCGTTGTCCTCGGGCATAGTCAGCTCCTCCAGAGCAATTGGTTGGAGTACGGCTAAGGCTACTTACGTTTGGTGCTGCCTGGCGCTATAGAAGTTCGCGGTGGCGCGCCGAGTTCCTGCTTGCATTTGTCGAAACGCGTTGTCTGGCGCTCTCCACCGGTACTATTCGACACGGGGGTTCGGAATCCCTTGCAATGTCGGGAACAGATGTGTATAATCGAAGAGTATTTCCATCTCAGTCATCATCTGCTGGGAGTGGGTGAAGTTTTCCCCACTCCCTGTTGTTTGAAGGACGGCGGCGGGCAGAGGCACCCGCTGACCGGAACGTGGGACGATGAGGCAGCTCGAGAAGAGACATCCGGTGGTTGAGAAGGTCGAGGCCGAGATCGAGCGTACGCTGACCGACTACGGCTACGAGCTGGTACAGGTCGTGTACGGGGGTCCAGGCCGCAGCCGGCTGTTGTCGGTGTACATTGACAAGCCGGGCGGAGTCTCGGTATCTGACTGCCAGGAGATGGCAGGGCAACTGTCGGTGTTGCTGGACGTGCTGGACCCGATTTCGGAGAGCTATGAGCTGGTTGTGTCGTCGCCGGGCGTCGAGCGCCCGCTCACCCGGGACAGTGATTTCGAGCGTTTTGCGGGGAAGGCAGCGGCTGTCACGTATTCTGATGGGTCTCAGAAGAAGACGCAGGAAGGCATCCTGCTCGGTCTGGCAGATGATGAGGTCGTGCTGGAGACAACCGAGGAGGCAGTGCGGATTCCGCTCAGCGAGATACACGGCGCGCATCTGGTCTATGATCTTGACGCAGACGAATAGATTGGTCGTCATCCCATTTTGCAGGAGATGACAAGCAGATGAACGGTGAATTCATTGACGCCCTGCAGCAATTGCAAAAGGAGAAGGACATACCTATGGATGCCCTCATCGGTACGGTTGAGGCAGCCATGGGGTCAGCGTATCGGAAGCACTTCGGTGTCGAGGAAGAGATACGCGTCGAGATAAACACGGTGACGAAGACGGTAAAGATGTTCGCCCGCCGCCCGATCATGCCGAAAGGTGCCGAGGCCGAGGATGTCACTCTCGAAGAACTGAAGGCGAGTGGCACGGTGGAATACGAGGAACACGAAGTCGACACTGATGAGTTCGGGCGGATAGCCGCCCAGACGGCGAAGCAAGTGGTCATGCAACGCATCCGCGAGGCCGAACGCGAGATCGTGTATGCGGAGTTCAGCCACCGGGTGGGGGAAGTGGTGACCGGTGAGGTGCAGCGGCGTGATGCGCGCAGCGTCTTCATCACGTTGGGCAAGATCGAGACGCTGTTGCCGTCATACGAGCAGATTCCCGGTGAGCCGTACCGATTTGGGGACCGGCTGAGGCTGTACATACTCGACGTGCGCAAGACCACCAAGAACCCGCAGATCATCGTGTCGCGCACGCATCCAGCGCTTGTGACAAAGCTGTTTGAGTTGGAGGTTCCCGAGGTATATGACGGGATCGTGGAGATCAAGGCAGTGGCGCGCGAGCCCGGGGCGCGTTCGAAGGTCGCGGTAGTGTCACATGACTCGCAGGTTGACCCGGTGGGAGCATGTGTAGGGCACCGTGGGACTCGCGTGCAGTCAATCGTGGATGAGCTGCGCGGCGAGAAGATTGACATAGTGCGCTACAGTGATGAGATAAAGGAGTATCTGAAGAGCGCGCTGTCGCCGGCCCGCGTCAATCAAGTTATCCTCGATGAGGATAACATGGCGGCGACGGTCATAGCGCCCCCGGACCAGCTTTCTCTAGCCATCGGGCGCCGTGGTCAGAATGTCCGCCTGGCCGCACAGTTGACCGGTTGGCGCGTTGACATACGCGGTGAGGCTGAGGCTGCCGAGGCTGCAGCGGCGGCAGCAGCCGAAGAGGCTAAGGAAGAGCGCATCAGGATCTATGAACTGGCCAAACGGCTCGGCGTCGAAAACAAGGACCTCATCGAGATACTACAGGAAGAGGGCGTTGAGGTGACGAGTCACGCGAGCACGATTTCCGAAGAACAGGCGCAAATGGTCGAGGCCCTGCTGACGGGCGGGGAAGGTACGCTCGAGGGGCTGGACGACGGCCAGCTCGAGTTGGAGACAGAGGGCATTGAGGGTATCGAAATAGAATTGGAGTAAGTGCGCCGGGCCGCGTGATGACTGCACGCCATCGTCTGAGCCGAGCCTGTGGACAATGAGCGCGCGGCAAGCCGGTCCGCGGAGGTGGGTAATCTTGGCCAAAGCTCGGGTGTTTTCCCTTGCGAAGGAGTTGGGCATCAAGAGCAACTCCCTGATCAAGGCGCTTGCGCACATGGGTGTGCCGAACTTGACGGCGGCTTCTGCCATTGACGAGGACACGGCAACCGCCGTGCGCGAGCTGTTGGCGGAACAGATTGCCAAGGCGCACGAAGGGGCGAAAAAGGCGGAGGAGGCGGCCGCTGCGGAGACCAAGAGCGCGGTGGCGACGCAGCAGCCCCGGACATCTGCAACGCCTGCTGCCGGCGTCGCAGATGCCGTCGCCGACAAACGCAAAGTGACTGCAGAAGCCGAAGACACTACCGACGAGGAAATCAAGCGGCAGGACGAGGAGCTTGCGGGGCTTGAGCGGGAGATGGCAGGGCGCGAGTTCGGCCCCGGTCACCCCGGCGCTCATCTCACACTCGAGGAGCTCGAGAGGCGCTTTGCAGAGGCGACGCAAGCGCCTGAGCAAGATGAAGACAGCACAAAGGTGGCCGCTCTTCCTGAACTCGCCAGGCGTCCGGTGGGGGAGCGACCGGCTGACGCCGTGGGTGTTCCGCCCGTCGTAACCGTGCTGGGCCACGTTGATCACGGCAAGACGAGTCTGCTCGACGCTCTGCGCTCAACTAACGTAGTCGGGCAGGAGAGCGGGGGCATTACC
>JAUWOG010000608.1 GCA_030612305.1 Armatimonadota bacterium
GAGTGTAGTCATCTCTATGGACAACTATGTTTCTTCACAGGTCGGGGTATTCCTGCAACACCTCTTCCCCGCTTGCCGTCAGTCGGCCAGTTCCGCCGCGATAGTGTCGCGGAGTCCGGGCTTGTAGCGCCGCGTCGAGTAGCGGTAGATCATCACCGCGTCCGCGCCGGTATCGGCGATGAGGCGCAACTCGCGGCGGAAGCGGGCCGGGCTCTTCGCCCAATTCCGGTACGCCGTGTCAGCCATCGGGGCCGCCACCATGCGCTTGATGCGCGGCTCGAAGTTCTTGTGCTGGGCGGCCAGCGTGACGTTGCTCTGCGACGCCGTCTGCACCTGCTCCAGCGACCATCCCCCGCCGCGCGCCGGGTCCTTGCCATGCGCCGAGGCGCGGAAGGACAGATACTCGAGCGGGAACCTGTTGGCCCAGCGCGGGTGGCAGTAGCCGTGCATGATCATCGGCCGGTCGAACTCGTCCAGCAGCTCGCGGACCTCCCACGTGAAGCTGACGATGGCCTCTTCGGCGTGCTTGGAGCGCGCCTGCGCCTCGCTGAGTTCCGGGTGCTGCTTGTGCCATTCCTTGAACTGCGCGATGCTGAACGGGCAGTGGCACCAGCGGTCGTCCTTGTAGCGGATGTAGTCGAAGCTGATACCGTCTATCTCGTAATTCTCGCACATCTCGCGGATGAGCGAGAGCTCGTAGTCGCGGACTTCGCGGCGGTCCGGGCAGCCGAAGATGCCGTGCTGGTGCGTGCTGAGGTCCGGCCCGTCGTTCTTGTTCCAGTCGGCATATTCGGGATGCTCGCGGATGAACTTGCTAGGGTTCCCCGTGCCGCCCTCGGCGAAGGTGCAGAACTGCACGAGAAGCTGCAGGCCCTCGGCGTGGCAAGCCTTGACTACCAAGGCCAGCGGGTCAATGTCCTCAAAGCCGGGCGCTTTCTCCCCGATCTTGGTATTGTAGTACTGATACCCGTTAGGCGGCTTGGCGTTATAGAGCACCGCGTCGAAGTGCATCTCTTTGGCCATCTTCGCCATCTGCGCGGCATCCTCTTCCGTCTTCATCCCCCCCGGGCCATGCACGTTCATGCAGGCCCATTCGAAGTTGCATTTGGGGAGCGTGTCGGCGAACTCGGCAAATGCGCCCTCGTACTTGACGGTCCCTGCGTGGTCCGGCTCCTTGTAAGTAGCCATTGAGTTCTTCACCTCGATGTAGTACTCCGACTCTTCGAGATTGTCGGTCGGGAAGCTCACGAGCATGACCGTGGCGTCCTCAGGGCCTTCGAGTGCGGCGATCTTCGAGGGGACGACGCGCTGCTTCTCGCCGACGAGCGCTACCTCCAGGCCCAGTTCGCCGACATCTGTCCTCCCTGTCGGCAGCGCGGCTACAGTCAGCTCAAGCGGCTGTTCGGGTTCGGTAATCTTGAGCACGTTGGGAGCCACAACGACCATGACCGGCTGGACCTCCGTCGCCGCCGCCCATTTGACCGCGTTAGCCATCAGGTCAGCTTCCCCGGGGGTCACGGCTGTGGGCTGCTCGTCGGTGCCGATGCCCGGACACATGCCGATGGCGACGACCTTGCCGCCGCCGAACTTCCCTGCCACAGCGAGGGCATCGCCGGAGGCGTTCTTCATGATGACCTCGCCGAGCGAGCCGGGCTCAAGGATGCGTGAATCGCTGAAGCTGGAAGCAAAGGGCTTGAGGCCCTTGGTGACCGGGTGGTCGGCAAACCAGGTGGCCTTGATGTCGAAGGTCTTGTCAATGACTGAGGCAATCTGCGGCGTGAGTGGGATGCTGAACGCGCCCTGACCGCAGGACTGGTGGGTCAGGATGAGCCCGCCGCCCATGCGGACATAGGCTGACAGCCCGGCGCGGATGTCCGACATCCACGCGATCTCCGGATTGGCGGCGAGTAACTCGCTGAGCTTGCCGCCGGGCAGGACGTGGACATTCGGCAACACCACCACGTCGTACTTGACCAGCGTGGCGAGGGTGACATCCTCGATGATGTCGGCCTCGATGCCACGGCGCTTGAAGAGGTCCTCATGGATACCTGTGGGGCCGAAGCACCTCCCGCCGGCGCGGTTGGCATCGAAGACGGCGGCCCTGATGTCGCCCTTGTGCCGGGCCATGACTACCGCGCGCGGAACCACCGGCTCGAACTGCTGAACGACTGCGACATCATCGTAGAAGACCTCGCCCGTGGTCTCCCAGATTTCGAGGAAGAGAATTGCCCGTGCCGCGCCTGCGGGTGGCTTGAAGGTGGCCTCAAACTGCGTCCAGTCAAAGGTCCCGCTCTTCGTGGGCCCGGTGGAGTCTGCTAGCTGTGTGCCGGCCTCGTCGAGCCAGCGGACGATGATGCGCCCGCCGGTGCCCTTCGAGACCTCCCCCTTCCAGTAGCCGCGCAGCACGACCGGCTGGTCGTCACACAATACTGCGAAGGTACGCTGGGCCACGATCGTGGTATTGCCCTTGCCCGGCATGTGCAGGGACTTGGCGCCACCGTGGGCCTGGCCCTCGACTATCTTACCCTCGCCCTCGCCGTCCCATGTGGCGAT
>JAUWOG010000720.1 GCA_030612305.1 Armatimonadota bacterium
TGAACCTCCATAACTACAATGCAAACCCGAACTGCGCGCTTGCCAATAGCCCCATCTACACCCCCAGCAATTTCGCCAGGTTCCCCCCGCGTATCTTCTCCTTGTTCTCCTCGGACGTGTCCGCATGTTTCAGGTTCAGGAAAGCCGTCTCCGGGTATTTCATCGGTATGCCGGTGCCGAACAGCACCCGCTCGACACCAACGCTCTCGATCAGCTTGTTGATGTCCCTCCCGTAAAATGGCTGCGTCCGCGAGATCCCGAAGTATGCGTTCGCCGGCAGTTCCTCGGCTTCGGTCACCAGCTTCGAGCCGGTGATGCCGATCCCATTCAGCAGCATGAAGCTCGTCTCCGGATGCTTCGCGCAAAGCTCTGCTATCTCATCAAGGTTCAGGTCCGGCGCATCAACCATCCAGTGGCTCTGGCGGTAGTCAACCTGCCGCTGGATCAGCGTCACCACCAGTCCACGCTCCTTGCAGGCCTCACACAACTCGTCGCAGCAACTGTCCGCCATCGCATAGTTGTGGTATTGCGGATAGATGCGGATGCCCTTTGCGCCCATCTCATTGTGACACCAGTCCAGGTCATATTCCCAGTCTGGATAGTCCGGGTTTATCACTCCAAATGGCACCAGGCGGTCGCGATAATCAGCTATCTCTTCAGCCAGCTTCTCATTCCCCGGCTGCCCGTTCCGGTACATGATCGCCGAGAGCGACCCCACGCAGGCCTTGTCTATCTCGTTCTCGTCCATCAGCGCCACGAGTTCCGGCGCTGTGTTGTTGCGTATCTGCCGCGCGAACCAGTGGCCCAGATATGCGTTGCAGTCGAATGTCATCTGCTATCCCTCCCGTCCTACCAGCCGCAAGAAACTCTTGCTGCCGATCATCTCACGCTCTTCATCTGATATCTTCGCCGACATGAACTTGCCCACTCCGCAGGTCACACTCATGTCGCAGGCGAAGTACAGCCGCTCTGCGCCGACCAGCTTCACGCCGTACTCGAGCTGACCCTCATCGGTGACACTGCCCGACGTATCTGCGCCGACATTAGGTGGCGCGCCACGCAGAGCCTTGAGTGCCCATTCCCAGTCACCGCCGCCCCCAATATGGGCGGTGATCAGCTTGGCCTCCGGATATTCACGGCCTGCCTGGGCCATGTGCCCGGCATCCGAGATGAACGGCTGAGCCGTGGTATTGACCAGCGAGTGCCCGCAGTGCTCCAGGATCGGCACATCCAGCTCGATGCACTTCTCGATTACCGGCCGCACCACCGGATCGGTGATGAAGTAGTCATTGTACAGCTTCACACCGATGCAGTCCTCATCCGCTTCCAGACATCTCTCGATGTCCGCCAGCGCCTCCTTTGTGTATCCCGGATTCACATACGCGTAGCCCCAGAACCTGCCCCGGAACTCCTCCAGTGCCGCCAGCATGTTCCTGTTGCATTTCTCGAAGCCCTCCGGCGTTGCCGGACGCGGGGTGCTCAGGTTCGACACCACCGCCACGTCTATGCCGACAGCATCCATCGCCTCCACGAAGAGCCTTTCCTGCTTCCACGGATCGCCCTCTTCCAGCGGCCCGCTACAGTGTGCGTGCACATCAATCAACATGAACTTCCCTCCTTAGTGCTACGTCAGTTCAGTCCTCACGTATCGCCTGCACGTCCACCTTCTGCGTCAAAACTCACCGTCCAGCGGCGGGCTGATGATCGCCGCTGTCTCATCCGCACTTGCCGGTTCGACAAGCTTCACCTTACGTCCTTCTATCTGCAGCCGGCCCTCAGCAAACCACTGTACGGCTTGCGGGTAGATACGGTGTT
>JAUWOG010000551.1 GCA_030612305.1 Armatimonadota bacterium
GTCCTGCGCCACACTCCGCCTGACCGCATCATCCACTGCCTGCGTCCGGACGCCATCATACAGCGTCGCCGTCCCCAGCCGCCCCTCACTCATCGCCGTCAGGAAATCATAGATGCTCTGCGTATGGAAACGCATCCAGCCCACCGGCAGCTTCGGCGACGGCAGCGACGACGGCTGCGGATACCGCTGCACGCACTCAATCTGCTTGTATCCTCTATTGCCGCCGAGGTCCCCGCTCTCGTCCCGCGCATCATAGGCATACAGGAAGTTCGGGTCCATCATGTCGAATCTCAATGACCCCTGCCGCCCGAATATCTCAAAGGTCAGACCATCCTGCGTCCCGGTGGCAAACCGCGAGGCCTCGATGAAGCCGCGCCCGCCTCCGGCCATCTCCGCTTCCAGGCACACGTAGTCATCCACTTCCACCGGAGCCGTCTCCGTCGCGCCCTTCGCAATCGGCCGCTCCTTGACATACGTATCCATCGCGCCACGCCCCCTCGCCATATCCCCCAGCAGGTAGCTCATCAGATCAATGATATGGCTGCCCAGGTCCGTCAGCGCCCCGCCGCCGTACTTCTTCTCCAGCCGCCACGACATCGGCCTCGCTGGATCCGTGTAGCCGGCATGGTAGTATGTCGCCCGGTAGTGGCACAACTCGCCCAGGAAGCCCTCTGCCACCATCTCCCGTGCGCGCATCGTCGCCGGAATGAAGCGGCAGTGAAACGCCATCCCGTGGCAGAGCTCCGGATGCTGCTGTGCGCTCGCCGCTATCGCTTCCGCGGACGCCATATCCACCGTCAGCGGCTTGTCGCAATAGACATGCTTGCCCGCATCCAGAGCCGCGATGATCTGCTCTTCGTGCAGATGATTCGGCGTGCAGATGTCTATCACGTCAATCTCGTCGCATTCCAGCAGTTGCTCGAAGTCCACCGTGCCGAAGCTGTAGCCGCCGACTTCAGCCGCTATGTCTGCCGTCTCCTTCCGGCTCGTGCAGACCCCCACCAACTCCGCTTTCACCGGACACGCGTCGAAGAACAGTGGCAGGCTCTGGTAGCTGTGCGTATGCACCTTCCCGATGAAGCCAAAGCCCACCATGCCGATGCCAATCCGCTTACCCATCCCGGCTCTGCACCTCTGCTTTCACTTGCCCTCGAAGCACAACTCGCCTCGCGGGCCTATTTCCGGTCCCGGTAATAATCCGCCACTTTCTTGATACCTCTGCCGATGATCTCGGCGTGCTCGAGCGTATGCCCCTCGGTCCCTCCGGAGGCGAAGATGTTCTGCTGGCCCCCCACCGTCCCCGGATATTCCTCCACATTGTACTCCGGATCCCGTCCGTAGGGCGGCTCCCATGGGAACTCCGAATCCCCGTATGCCACATGATTGGCGATACACGGTGTCGCCACCATCGGTGTCCCACCTCCGTAGCCGGTCGCGAACGGCATCCCCTCGGCCCCGATCGCCTGCGCAAACGTATCCCTGTCAACCCCCAGCACTTCCTCGTCAATGGTGAACGCGAACCGCCACCAGGAATGTGCCGTCGTCTTCGCATACATGTACGGCGGGTTGATGCCCTCGACTGCCTCCAGCAACTCGACCAGCCGCCCCGCCGACTTGCGCCGTCTCTCCAGAATGCTCGGCAGCTTCCGGCACTGCGCCAGCGCCACTGCGCCCGTGACCTCGTTCATCCGGTAGTTGATCCCGATGCGCTCGACGATGCGGCCCTCCGTCCGCCCGGCCCGGTCGTAGTACTTGTCATGGAAGTCCCGCGCCCGCGCATACAGCTCCTCGCTGTTGGTCACCACCAGCCCGCCATCGCCTGCCGTAATCTGCTTGCTCTGCTGCAGCGAGAAGCAGCCGATCTCGCCGAACGTCCCTACCTGCTGGCCGTCATAGGTGGCTCCATGGGCCTGCGCGCAGTCCTCGACCACAAACAGATCGTGCCGCTCGGCGATGTCCATAATCTCATCCATCCGGCACGGCTGCCCGAACAGATGCACAACCAGTATCGCCCGCGTCCGGTCCGTTATCCGCTGCTCGATTGACTCCGGGTTCATGTTCAGAGTCAGCTTATCGCAGTCGGCGAAAATCGGGATGCAGTTGCACTGGACGATCCCGATGTAGGTGCCCATGTCCGTCACCGGACTGGTGATGATCTCATCGCCGGGGTTCAATTGCAGCGTCGCCACAGCGGTATGCAGCGAGGCACTCCCCGAGGTCACCGCCTGCACGTACTTGATGCCCAGGAACTCCGCGTATTCCTTCTCGAACTGCTCGACCATCGTCCCCGAATAGCGGAACATCTTCCCACTGCGGATAACCTCAGTGACCAGTGCGATTTCCTCATCGCCCAGGTCCCGCCCGCTGGCACTGCCGGTTGACGGGAATCCCTCCGTCGCAGTCTTCGGCCCGCCATTGATCGCAAGCTCTTCACCCATTCGAAAACCTCCATCCTAGTTCTTCGCAACCCGTATCGCCTACGATATTCCCCTGCCCCCGCCTCTCCTCCTCTTCCTCCCGTGGGGCAGGCTTCCAGCCGTTCATCCGTGCCGTTGCACTTCGGAGGGGCCGAATGCAAAGCATCCGGCCCAGCCGTTCCTTCGTTCGCCTCACACCCATGTCCCGGCTTCACGCATGACTCAGGCGCAACCTTCAGCTATCCGCCGCGCCAACGCCCGGTTGTCCGCATGACCTGTCCGATACGCCACCACATGCGCCTGCAGCGGCCTCCCCAACAGATACAAATCCCCCACCAAATCCACCAGCTTATGCCGCGCGAAGGCATTCCCCACAAACGGTGGCTCCGAGTAGCGGTCGCCATAGACAATCAGGCAGTTCTCCTCACTGCCTCCGCCTATCAGCCCTGCTTC
>JAUWOG010000130.1 GCA_030612305.1 Armatimonadota bacterium
AGATGGTCCAGCTCATCTCGCCGCTATCCGCGCCGCCGAGTTCCAGCTCGCCCTCTCGCTTCTTGCCGCCGTAGTCATCCGCACTCGTGTACGGGGCTTGGGTCGGTTGCGGGAAGCTGCGCGGCAGCGGGTCGAACACGAAGGCCGGCGAGAGGTACAGAAGCGGCTGCGCCAGGCCGGACAGCACCGTGAGAGCCTGGCGGACATCGGCGGCATCGAAGGCCTGGCAGTCCACGACCAGGTCCCATTCGGTGTCGGCTCCGGCGATAGCCTCGGCGAAGGCGTCCCCGTCATGACGGTCGGCCACCAGCCCGATCACGCCTTCAGGCAGCGGCCGCCGGCCCCGGGTCAGCGCCCATGTCTGATGTCCGGCGGCGACGGCGGCGCGCGCCATCGTCCCACTGACGAACCCGCTCCCTCCGATGATGAGAATGTTACACGGTCGCGGCGAGGAATCGTTCATGGCATTGCGTCTCCCTGTTTCTCAGTGGATGGTGGATTAGTTCCGGGCTTTGGCTTCCGCCATTTGGCAACGGCGACGACAGCGGGCGAACGCTGTGCGGCCGTAGAACGGCATACGACAACGGCGGACGGCAAAGGCATTGATCAACGGTCCCGCGTACACGCGGGAACAGGCAAGGATGCCTGTCCTCCAACGGCATAGAACATACGACAACGACATACGGCAACCGCATAGGGCGACGGCGGACGGCATTGGGCGCAGGGCTCATGTAGCAGTTCCTTGCGCGGATGGGGAAGGCCTGCCTCCAAGGGCGGGACAAATGGTGGAGGTGTGCGGCGGTGAAGGAAGGAAATAGAGGGCCGAACACTCTATCAGCACAAGTGCAGGCAGGGATGTTGGATGACAGCGCGAGAACGAGTCCTGGCCGCAATCGAGTTCACAGGCCCTGACCGCTGCCCCGTTCATCACTACATTTTCCCCGGGGGTATCTGGCGGCATGGGCAGAAGCTGCTGGACCTCACTGAGAAGTATCCCGACGATTTCGGCAATGTCTGTATCAAGCGCAACATCCAGCCGCAGGAAGAAGGCCAAGACGCGGAGGATGTGGTGGAATGGACGGACGTGTGGGGGACAGTCTGGCGGCGACTGCGCGGATACACGTCAGGCGAGGTACTGAGGCCGGCGATACCGGACTGGGACGCGTGGAAGACCTACGAGCTGCCGCCGCCTCCGGACGAAAGACACTACGAGCAGTTCGCCGCAGATGTGAAGCGGCGTCACCCGGAGGAGTTCGTCACCGGCAGTTTCGGCGGGTTCTTTCAGCTCATGCAGGCCATGCGGGAGCCGACGAACTTCTATGTGGACCTGGCCGAGGACCATGAGGGCCTCCACGAACTGGCGGATGCGCTGGTCGAGCGCAATCTGTACTCGACTGAGCGCTACCTGAAGGCCGGCGTGGACTGCATGTCAATCGGGGATGATCTGGGCGGCCAGGACCGGATGCTCATACACCCGGAGGTGTGGCGGCGGTTCTTCAAGCCTCGCTATGCAAAGATGTTTCAGATGGCTCGCGACGCCGGAGTTCATGTGTGGTTTCACTGCGATGGGTGGATTCTGGAGATCATCGAGGACCTCATAGAAATCGGCGTGACAGTGCTGAATCCGCAGCATCCCTGCATGGGCACCAGGCGCATCGGAGAGATCTGCGGGGGACGCATCTGCATCCGGACGGATATTGACCGGCAATGGGTGATTCCGTACGGCACGCCGGAGGACTGCGTGGAGGCGGTCAAGGAAGCCATCGAGGTGTTCGGGAACTTCAACGGCGGCGTGATCCTGCATGGTGAGGTGGGGCAGGAGGTGCCGTTCGAGAATATCGAGGCAATGTACGCAGCGTGCTATGAGTATGGCAAGTACCCGCTGGAGTGGTTGGGCTAGCAGGAGTACGGTGCGGAGAGGTTCGACGCAGTGCTGGATCAACTGGTCACGGCCGTCCGCGCCGAGTTGCAGGAGGTCGGGGCGTCCGGCGAGAAATGACACAACTCGTGTGACACGCTGGTTTGACGTGGCATGGATGTGGGAAAAGGAGTGAACCTGCTCATGGAGATGCGGAAGTGCGGCAAGTCGGATATCGAGGTGTCTGTGCTGGGTATGGGCTGCTGGTCGTATGGTGGCGATGAGGAGAGCTACTGGGGCAAGCAGGAGCAGAGCGCGGTCAATGAGGTCGTCGCGGCGGCGCTGGACCGCGGTATCAACTACTTCGACACGGCGGAGGGCTACAATGCGGGCCGCAGTGAGGAGGCGCTCGGAGTTGCGCTGAAGGGGAGGCGTGATGAAGCGGTAATCAGCACGAAAATCGGCCCGGACAACACCGCGCCGGCGGTGCTCCGGGAGCACTGTGAGGCGAGTCTGGCACGGCTGGGGACGGACTACATAGACATCTACTACGTCCACTGGCCGATAACTGAGCACTCCGTCGAGGACGCCTTTGCGACGCTCTGCGACCTGAAGGATGAAGGGAAGATCCGCTCGCTAGCGGTGAGCAATTTCGGGATTCTGCAGCTGACAGAGGCGCTTGGTACGGGTGCTCAGATAGACTTGAACCAGATTTGCTACAATCTTCTTTCGCGCGCCATCGAGGTCGAGATTGTGCCGCTGTGCCTGAAACATGACATCGGCATCGTGCCGTATATGCCGCTGATGCAGGGATTGCTGACGGGGAAATATGGGAGTGTTGATGAGGTGCCGCCGAACCGTCGCCGGACGCGGCATTTCCGGGGAGATGTTGAGCCGGCCCGCCACGGCGACCCGGGCGCGGAGACCGAGACGTTCGCGGTGCTGGCGCAACTGCGGAAGATCTGCGCGGAAGAGGACATACCGATGGCGCAGCTTGCCCTGGCGTGGGCGATGGCGCGGCCCGGCGTGACGTCGGTGCTGGTGGGCGCGCGCGATCTGGACCAACTCGCAGACAACGCGGCGGCGGCGGAGCTGACGCTGGAGACCGAGTTGATCCATCATCTTGACGATCTGACGTATCCGCTGCTGGAGGAGCTCGGCTCGAACGCCGACTACTGGCAGTCGCGGGAGAACAGCAGAAGCCGGTGAAGGACCTATCCAAACAAGCGAGGGATGATAGAAATGGACTCTGAACAGACAAGAGCGCCGAGCACGACAGCCGGAGCCGCAGGTTTTCCGCAGATTATTCCGGAGCCGCAGCTTCTCACTCTCTACAGCGGAGCCGTGCAGCGCCCCGCAGAGCTCGACCTTGAACTGGCCGAACTGGAGGCCGACGAGCGCGGACTGGCCGCGTGGCTGCTCCATCATCTGGGCGCTATCGAGTACGACGTGGACATCGAGGTACAGGATGACTTCGCACCCGAAGAGGTCCCTCCGGACGCTCTGGCGGAGGCCTACGAACTCGAGATCCTGCCCGATGGAGCCACGATAACCGCGCGAACCGAGCCAGGCGCGCGCTGGGGTCTGAAGACGCTGAGCGATGTCCTGAAGGCGATTCCGGTTCATGGCAGCATTCCGGCGGCGCGGATACTGGACTGGCCCACGATGAAGACACGCGGCGTATTCATCGAGGACAAGTGGGGGCCGGACCTGATGGAACTTGCTGACTGGAAGGCCCTGATAGACTACCTGGCCGAGCGGAAGCTGAACAACCTGGGCATCGGCCTGTATGGCTGCTGGTGCGTGCAGTATGACGGCAGGATTACGGAATGGCTGATGACGCCGGTGCCGGATCGCCCAGAGCTGAAGAGCGAGTGGACAATCCGGTGGTATTCGCCGAGCAAGGATGCCATCGAGGAGATCACCTACCTGCCGCCGATATTTGAGAAGGACCTGCTCGGGAAGATCGTCGCCTACGGTCAGGAGAAGGGCGTCGAGGTCATCCCCTACGTCAATAGCCTGGGGCACAATACGCTGATCCCGCGCCTGATACCGGAGTTCGCGGCGAAGAACGAGGCCGGCGAACCCGAGGAGTTCGGCTACTGCCTAAGCAACCCGGATGTCATCGAGTTCGTCAAGGGCTGGTACCAGCACATCTATGAGAAGTACCTGAAGCCGAACGGGGTACACACCTTCCACATCCAGTGCGATGAGGTAGGCAAGGACTTCTGCAAGTGCGCCGAATGCTCGAAAGCATCAATGGAGGAGATGCTGAAAGAGTACGTCATCGGTCTGGTCAAGCATCTGGTGTCTGTCGGGGTGCAGGATGTCGTGCTTTACAATGACCAGTTCACCCGCCACCTGGACAAGAACACCTTCGATGAAGCCTTCATGCAGCGGTTGCGGGATGAGGGGATATTTGACAACATCATCGTGGACTGGTGGGCCTACACTAACGCGTGCACGTATCCGGATGTGCACCCGAATCTGGGCCGAGGGCTGCGTGGCTGGGTCAAGCCGATGACCTGCTACTACAACTGGTCGCGCTGGGACCCGCGCCAGAAGAATGTGGCGGTGATGCTGGAGCTGGGGCATCGCGAGGGTGCCGAGGGTGCCGCGTCGTACTCAGTCTTCGATCCGGCGTACACGCTCTCCTTTGATGCGCTGGCGGAGTACTCATGGAACTTCCGGGGTGCCGGCCCGATGCACCGCTTCGAGGAGAAGTGGGCGGCGGTGCGTGCCGACGGCGATGTCCTCGAAGCCATCAGGTGGCTGGACCGGGCCTTCGAGACCGACTTGCTCAATGTGCTGGCGTACTATGCCTACACGTACAACCGGGCCGGCAAGCCGTGGCCTCGGCAGTACCCGCAGGAGGCGCTGGAGGAGGTGGTGGAGAGAGCGTATGAACTCGACTTCATCGCCGAGGCGGGCGCGCGAGCAGCACATCTGCTGGAGGGACGCACGGATGAAGTCTCGCTGAACCTGATAGCGGAGGCGGCACGGATGGAGGCCCTCGGTCTCGTCTTTGCGGTGATGCGCGATGTCTGGGAAATGGCGCACGATGATGCCGAGGCGAAGCGAGACGCCTGCACTGCCGCGCTTCAGGTCGAGGGCGCTCGGGATGCCGTGGTCGAGGCGATGGCGCTCATCGAGGACTACAAGCCCCACTATCTGGTGCCTTGCTGCCTGCGCGACATGTCGGTGCTGTGGGAATTCTCCGGTCAGCTTATCGAGGACCTCAACGAGGTCGCTGCTGGCGAGCGACAATGGCCGGCTCTCCGCTGGTTTGTCGCGGGAAACATCGCCCAGCGCGAGTGGGAGATAGAGTGGGGGTCGCAGTAGTCCCTGCCGTCGGCTGAGGCAGTCTGAACCTGGAGACAGACGGAGCCGTCCTGGGAAGGGCGGCTCCTGTCGTTGTATGGGGAGGAGAAGGGGGCGTCTGCGCGGCACGTCGGGATTGACACGGTATGCTGATGCCCAATAGACTCATTGATGGAGCCACAGCAGACTGGCCGGCAATGCACACGAGTTTGCCAGGGCTGTTATGGAAGGCGTGATGAATATGAATGGGTCAGTGTCAGCGGGAAAGAGGAGACATGCCACGGTGTGGTCTGTGCGTTGGGTGAGGAGGCTGAGACTGGTCGTCGTTGCAGTGACGGTGCTATGCGCGGCATCGTGCGGTCTGACTTACTCGCATGGCCCGAAGCAACCCCATCGTACGCCAAAGGCGCAGACCTCCTCGGCTCCGCTGGAATCATCGCAGGCAAGCGCCTCGGCACGACCGTCTCTGACGCAGGCCCAGGCGGCGCAGATGGAGATGTTCCGGGCGCTGAAGCCGACCTTGATCATCGAACTCACCGAGGGGAATGTCAATGCCTACCTGCTGGAGCATCTCGATGAGTTCGCCATCCCCGAGGGCTTTGAGGACCCGAGGGTGGTTTTCGGCGACGGCTATGTGGAGATGAGTGCGCGGACGAAAGTGCTCTTCGTTGCAACGCGTGTGAAGGTGCAGATGAAGCCGCAGATCAGAGATGGATTTTTGAGTCTGCCGGCGACGAAGGTTCGCGCGGGGAAAATCCCGGTACCTTCGGCGTTCTTCAGGAACATCGCCGGGACGATAACGGCCGTCATCAACCAGGCTCTGGCGCAGAACTCCATGCAACTGACGCGTGTCGAGATAGTGCCGGGGCGGGTGAGGGGGACTGCGGTTGTGCGGCCCTGAACGCCGAAAGGAGCGTCACTTGGTGCCGGTGATGTACTCCTGAATGTCGGTGATGATTGAGGCGAGGTCCTTCTCGGGCTGGAAGCCGGTCAGTTCGTTGAGGAGGGTCGTGTCCGGCCGGCGCTGTAACATGTCCTCAAAACCCGGGCCGTAAGCGTCTTCGTAGGCGATATATTGTATCTCGGAAGTAGTGCCGGGGACGAGCTCGAGGACCCGCTCAGCAAGCTGCTGGATGGAGTATTCATGAGGGCTGCCGATGTTGACGATCTGCCCGACAGCATCGGAGTTGTCGGCCAGTCGCAGCACCGCCTCGATGCAATCGTCCACGTGCATGAAGCAGCGGCGCTGTGTCCCGTCGCCATAGACGGTGAGCGGCTCGTTGTCGAGCGCCTGCTGCACGAAGGTGGGGACTACCATTCCCCAGCGGCCGGTCTGGCGGGGGCCGGAGACATTGAAGAAGCGGGCGATGATGACCGGCAGGCCTCGTTCGTGGTAGTGAGCCAGCGCCCAGAACTCATCCAGCATCTTCGAGCAGGCATACAGCCAGCGCCAGTTCTTCACCGGACCGATGACGCTGGGAGCGTCTTCGGCGAGCACGTGCGCATCATGCTTGCCATAGACTTCGGAAGTCGAGGCGAAGAACAGCGGTATCTGCTGCTTG
>JAUWOG010000234.1 GCA_030612305.1 Armatimonadota bacterium
ATCCGCCGAGTATGGAGACGAGGAGTACGGCGGCGATGGCTCCGGCGGGGATGGTGATGGAACGGCTACGGATGCTGACGAGACAGGCGATGCCGGCGAGGCCGGAGATGACCATGAGGACGGTCATGAAGGGGAGGCGGGCGTGGACGTCGGCGTAGGAGGGGCCGAAGAAGTCCTTGCCGGGGGCGGAATAGAGCAGCGAGAACTGCATGAGGCGGTAGGAGTATATCTTGGCAAAGAAGGCGAGCGCGAGGAGTGAGAGGACATGGAAGCGCGCGCGGGGTATCGCCTGGACGGTGTTTCCGATGAGGCGGATTGCCTCCTGGTAGAAGTGGATGAGGATGGTGATGACAAGGGTGATGATTATGCCGTAGAAGACTGAGCGCCACGCGTAGAGGATGAAGTCGAGCTTGAAGACGTAGAAGCCGGCGTCGCGCTGGAACAGGGGGTCGTTGGGTGCGCCTGTGGCGGAGAAGGGGACGGCGTTGACAAACTGGAGCCATTCGCGCCAGTGCGCGCCGGCGACGGCGGCGACCATGACCGCGCCGACGAGGCAGAAGATGAGTATGGCCTTGTCAGCGTAGGTCTCGATCTGCTCGCGTTCTTCATCCGGGAGGAGGCGCTTGCCGATGAGGGTGAGGTCTTCGGGCAAGGGTCTGCGGGCGATGCGCGCGTTGGCATAGATGAAAGCGAAGAAGGCGCCGCCGAAGATAAGCGCGAGGAGGAAGCGGGACTTGAGTATGGTGATGAAGACGGCTGCCTGGCCGAGGTTGTCGAACCAGAGGTAGTCGGTGTAGAAGATGAAGATCTTCTGGATGAGGACGAGTGCGATGACAATGCCAATGAGATACCAGGTGGTCTTGGATGAGCGGATCACTGGGAAGAGCCTCCTATGTGGTGGCGCGGCGGCTATGCTTCGTCAGGGGTGTCGTCTTCGAGTGGGATTCCGGCGAGCAGGTCGCGGAGCTCGTCTTTCTCCTGTTGGACAGCTTCTTCGCTTTCTTCACTGAGCACTGCGGCCTGGTCGAGCACGTGTTCGGCGACGTGTATCGGGACATCGGCCCCTAGTGCGAGCGCGATGGCGTCACTGGGGCGGGCGTCTATCTCGAAGAGCGCTTCGCCGTTGCGAACGTGGAGGAGCGCGTAGAAGACCTGGTCTTCGAGCTTGATGATTTCCATCTTTTCGAGCTTGTATCCGAGGGTAGTGATGATGGAGTTGGTGAGTTGATGGGTGAGGGGGCGGTCGCGGATGGTCTGGCCGGCGAGGGCAATGGCGTGTGCTTCGAATGGCCCGACGACTATGGGCAGGAAGCGTTCTTCCTGGGCGTCGGCGAGGATGATAACGCCGCGCTTGTTGGCATCAAAGCCGACCTTGAAAATGAACATCTCTACCATGGGTGTCTCGGTCCTTGACGCGGCGGGTCCGGCACAGGATATGCAGGGCTCTCCGCCGCGCGGTGATGGCAATCGGCAAGAGAACACGGGCCGCGCGGGATGAAGCGGGTGTTGTCCCGGCGGCGGCGTTGGGCTGTTGGATTGAGCGGCCGCCGGGCGGATTGGGTATCGGCTGGGTCAGGTTTTGCGGATGGCTTCGTAGTCGAGGCCGGCTGCCTGGACTGCCGCGGCCCAACTGCCGAAGCTGCTTTCTCGGCTGGCCGCTTCCATCATGCCTCGGTAGCCCATGCGTCGCATGTTGCTGTTGTTGACGGACTTGCCCTGGCGATGAAGGGTCTGGATGGTGTCAATGATCTTCTCTTCGGTCCAGCGGTTGATCTTTCGGACGTCGGCGTAGTCAATGCCGGCGGCTTCGATGGCGGCTCTCCAGCTTCCGAAGTATCGCTTGCTGCTGGCCGCGGAGACGAGGGCACCGTACCTGTTCTTTGCGGCTTCGTGGCTGAGGTCTTCGTCCTCTGCATGTAGCTCTCTGATGCGCTCGACGATGCGCTCTTTGGACCAGAAGCGGTGCTTGCTGATGGCCTCATAGTTGAGGCCGGCGGCCTCGATAGCCTTTCGCCAGGTGCCGAACATGCGGTCGTCAACGGCGACGACGACGAGGTACTGGTGGTTGCGCTTTGCCGCGCTGTGTGAGAGGTCTTCGGAGATGCGGTGGAGTCTCTGTATCTCCTCGATGATCTTCTCCTGGGTCCATTTCCGCTTGCGCTTGCAGACCAGCTTCGGGTCGAGGCCGGCTGCTCTGATGGCGTTACGCCAACTGCCGAAGAACTCGTCTTTGTACGCGGTGGTCACCATGCCGCTGTAACCGAGTTCGGCCATTCTCCGAGTGCTGAGTGAATGGCCTGCGGAATGCAGGTCCTTGATTGTCTGAATGATTCTCTCTGGGGTCCACTTGCGACGGCTCATGGTCTGCTCCATCCTCCGTCAGGTATTTGGTTCAGATGATGATACCGAAAAACACAGCGCGGCCTTCCGTGGCCGGCGCTGCGAGGGGCGGGCTTGTTCTATTGTTGTATCTAGCAACGAACCAAAAGACCTGTCGCAGGGAGCTTTGCTCCGCAAAGCTCTGCGAACAGGTTGCTTTGCTGTGTCGCGAATTCGCCAGTACCCCAAACACACCTCTGTGGGTATATTAGCACTACTGTCTGAGACTGTCAAGGTCAATAGGCGCGGTAGTATGGTTGTGGGTGGTTGTTTGACGTAGCAAGGGCGCTGATAGTTCGGGAGTTGAGCACTATTGTGGGTTTGCGCGTTGCGCATAGCGGATGACGGCCAACTCCTGTTCTCGGGTCTGGATCGAGCCGGGGCGTCTGGCACGGACATGTGCGATGGCCTGTCGGGGGGGCATTCCCTCGTCCACGAGGTAGCAGGCGATGAGAGTGCCGGTGCGGCCGAGGCCGGCGACGCAGTGTACGGCGACCTTGCGATCGTGGGCGAAGGCATCGTTGAGCAGAGCGATGAACGCGGTGATGAGCTCATCGTCTGGTGGTGTCATGTCGGCGTAGGGCAGGTGTAGGTAGGTGATGCCGTGGCGGAGAGCCGTGCGGGGCGGGGGCGGAGACTCCAGCAAGGCGATGATGGTCGCAATGCCCAGCTCGGCAAGCCGGGGAATCTCGTGCTCGGCCGGCAAGGCAGTCGCCAGGAGGCGGTCGGGAATCATCCAGTTGGCGGACCTGAGCCCCTCAATGTTGTCGGCCACTGTTCCCCTGCTTCTGGTGCCTGGCCGCCTCGTCGGCGAGCTTGTCGGCCTCGGCGTTCTTCTCACGCCGGATGTGCGCGATATGGACGCTGTCGAAGGAGGCTATGAGCGTCCGGGCCGATTCGTAGAGCGGCTTGAGCCTTCGCGAGTGGACGCGGTACTGCCCGAGGAGCTGTCTGACCAGCAGCTCGCTGTCGGACCTGATGCGGAGGTCGGTGATCCCCTGTGCGCTCGCCTCATGGAGGCCGGCGATGAGGCCCTGGTATTCGGCGACGTTGTTGGTTGCGCGGCCGAGTGGGATGGCGTCCTGGGCGATGAAGTCTCCGTCAGGTGTACGGAGCACGAATCCGGCGCCTGCAGGGCCGGGATTGCCCTTGGAAGCGCCGTCGCAATAGAGCACGGCTGATTGGGGCGATGTCTGCATGGTTTTGGCCAATTCGGGGGAGAGGTAGTGTTGTGAACTGCCGGGCGCCTAGAGCTCGGAGCCGTCGTCTATCTTAGGTGGCAGCGGCGGCGCGTCATCGCCGAGCAAGCTGGGAGGCTTCACAACTGCTGCGGTCTTGCGGCCCGCGATGGCATCGGCGAGTAGCTGGATGTCGAAGCCCTCGTGGCGGATGCGGAGGTCGTAGTAGAGGAGGATGGTGCCGATAATCTGGATCGGCTGGAGGATGACCTGGACAAGGGTGTTGACACTGCGGGCAAGCGTCTGGAAGAGCATCATGTTGTCTTCACCGGCCAGAGACACCAGGGCCAAGCTAAACGGGGTCGCGAGGGCCATGGAGATAAGGCCCACGAGCAGGCTGAGGGCGAAGAGCGTGACGACGACTTTCCAGAAATCGTAGTTGGCAAGTTGCCAACTGCGCTTCATGGCGTCCATGGCAGTGCGGTTTTCGAGCACGACTTCAGGGACTGCAAATGAGAACATGAAGGCGAAGATGATGCCGGGGATGATGCAGGCGAGTGTCCCCGCGCCTACGACGAGCGCGGTGAGGATGATGACAGCCATCATGCTGCCGAAGCGGTCAATGACGGCGCGATAGGCTTCGACGAGCCCTGCCGGGCGCTTGAGATAGCGGTTGGAGACGGCCCACATGAGAGCGCCCTGAGCCACCGGCACGGCGATGAGATAGACGGCTACAGCCGCCAGGCCGAAGACGATGGCCGTGGGCAAGAAGGCCTCCAGTGTCGGGGTGGCGGCGTCCTCGCCGGCCAGGGGGCCGAGGAAGAGGTATATGCCGCCGAGCTGGATCGCCAGTGCGGGGACCCAGGCGATGGCGACGATGCCGAGAAACGGGGCGAAGTTGTGCCTGTAAAGCCACAGCGCGCCGTCTATGATGTCGGCCAGAGCCATGGGGCGGATAGTCATGCGGTCAGGAACGCCGCCCACCAGCGATCACCTCGCAGTGTAAGGTTTTCCTAAAGGTATTGTGAACCCGTGCCGATGCTAGCTAATAGGGTGGGGCAGGCTTGCGCAGGAAGGCGGCTATGCCCGATGGTTCTCGCAGTCTGTGCGGTAGCAGGTATCTGGCTCGTGCTGGGCTTCTTCGCTCTGGCCAGTACGGCAGGCGAGAAAGCGGAGAGCAACGAGGCCGGCACCCAGTCGCGGTGATGACGTAATCCTCGCAAGGGCGAGTTGCGACCTCCTGTCAGCCGTGGTACAGGCAGGCGGGCATATCCTCGTGCCCGATGAGTTCGTGCCCGCACCCCAGAGTCGCATTCTCCTGAAGTATAGCATATTCGGCAAGGGAGTTGCTCTCGCAGGCAACCCCGTCGAAGCATGTGGCGTTAGCCAGATGGCAGCCATCGGCGATCGTGCATCCCCTGCCCAGGACGACGTTGGGGCCTATGTGTGCGGCGGCGATGTGAGTCTC
>JAUWOG010000692.1 GCA_030612305.1 Armatimonadota bacterium
TACACCACCAGGCGCGCTTCCAGCTCCTTCAGCTTCGGCACCAGCCACATCGTCAGACCGAGTACGAGCAACATCGGCCACGCGACGAAAGACAGCCACCCGATCACCTCGCCGTCAACGCCCGGCGCGAGAACTCCCCATCTCTTCGCCAATACCGGGTATCCGAACATGCCGAATGCCAACATGTCCGCCCCAAGTAACGCTGCCGACACCCACACGCACGTCCGCAGCACGAGTTTTGACGACGCCCCGTTGCTCATTGAGATAGAGCCTGTCTGCTGGGTTCCTTGTTCCTGCGCCTCACAGCAACCAATGCCGCCGCCCCGCACTGCACAATCATCTTCGCGTACAATCCTTGTACCATAGCATAACTTACGCTATAATCCTGGGCAAGGCCTGTTACTCATAACGCTTGCAGCAACGTCTCTGCCTCGCACACGCGTTGCACGAACTCCGTCGCCGTGTGGCGCACGATGCGAGTGATACGGCATTTCCAACAACAGATCCCCGGAGGCACCAATATGTCCGCGCCACACCTGCGCCTCGCTGGTATCATCGCCGCATCCATAGCCGCAGCAACGCTGCTCGCAGGCCCCGCTGCGGCCATAACCGAGGACCTCCCCTGGCATCTTACCTTCGCCGCCGCGCAGGCCCACTCAAAGCAGTCAACCAAGCCCATTCTCGCCGTGGTTTACGAAATCGAGGACGGCGCCTCCCAGAGCCTCATCTCGACTACGCTTACTCACCCCGAGGTTATCAAGGAACTCCGCAATTTCGAGCTCCTCGCCGCCGACTTCGCCGACCCGGCCTATGAGCCCTTCTGCACTCTCTTCAAGGTTGGAACCACTGACGACCCCGAAGGCGAGATCAAGCTCACCATACACCCCGTCCTCCCGATCCTGTTGTACCTCGACTACAACGGCTACGAGTACTTCCGCGATGTGGGATACGCGCTTCCTAAGATCACGAAGCGCCCCAACTCAGGGCAGGAGGAGACCAGTATCGCAGATGCGGCCGCTGCCGGCTTCGCGAGCCGCATGAGGGAAATCGAGGAACTCATCGCGGCCGAGCGGCGTATTGCAGCCAACCCCACCGCTCCCGAACATGCCCGCGTAGGTCGCATGCTCTCTGAGCTTCAACGCTTCGAGCGCGCACGCACCCATCTCCAGCAGGCCATGCGCCTCGACGCCACCAACCAGACCGGAGCCTATGCCGACGCCTATCTCGACCTCATCATTCTCGGCATCGCCGAGGACCCCGACCGCGCCCGCCAGCAGCTTGACGACTTCAAGGCCCGCTATCCACAGAGCCCGCGCCTCCTCGAAGCGCGCTACTACCTGGCGGTCTGCTACGTTGCGTCAGACACGCACAAAGACGACAAGAAATATGTCCTCGCCCTCGCCATCCTCGACACGTTCCGCACCAACGACCGCAATGCCCCGGAGTTCGACTCGCCCTGGACGCCGCTTGCCCTCGGTCTTCGACAGCAGATCCGCGACCTCCTCGGTCTGCCCAGGGACTGAGCCCCCCCTACGTCAACTCCCGCAGCAGAAACACGCTGAGTACCTTCACGCAACGCAACACCGCTGCTATCTCGACGTACTCATTGTCCGTATGCGGCGTGTTCGGCGCTGACGGGCCGTAGAGGACCGTCGGGATGCCGCCGACCGCACTCGGCCAGCAGGCATCACTCCACCCCAGCGTGCGGTCAATGCCCGGCTTGTTCCCCGTAACGCGCTCAAAGGCGTCAGACAGCTTCTCTACCAGCGGCTGGTCCTCCGGCTCATCGAACGGCACGAGGTCCTTGATCCATTCTATCTCACAGGGGTGCTCCCGCAGCCATTCATCCTTCTGCTCGGCCGCCCGGATGTAGCCCGCGTACTCGTCCCGCAGCAGAGCCGCACCCCAGACTCCCGTCGCCTCCTTGCTCGCCGCCGCCTCATCAAGCTCATAGACTATGTTCA
>JAUWOG010000565.1 GCA_030612305.1 Armatimonadota bacterium
GGTACTGTGCCGTGGCGTTGACCGCAACAACCACCCGCTCGGCATCGCCCGGACCTTCCCCAGCAATGCCGGGCGCGTCAGCCTCTACTTGCGCCTCGATCTCGGCAATACTCGGCACCAGGTGCGTATCAGATGGAGCCGAGGGTCGAGGCAGCTTGCCGGCCGCATCGTTGCTGCATCGGGCAACCGCGAGATACTCAATTCTCTCAGCGCCCGCGAGGGTGGCGACTTCCCGCCAGGTGATTACCAGGTGACAGTACATATTGATGATCGGCCCGCCGCAACGTTGGACTTCAGTGTCAGAGACGGCGACTGAGAGAGCCGACAGACCGCACCTGCGTCGGTGCGTCGCTGCGTCGCTGCACAATTGCCGTATGCGGAGGCCCTTCCAGCAGGGAACGTGACGACCAGGAAAAACAGTGTGGTCGAGAAACACGGTGGGCGTGTCAATGAGTCCCAGCTCGCCGCTGCAGCCGCAGTATCGCCTGACAAGAAGTGCTCAACTACAGGCTGGTGCCGGGCTTCTGGCAATCTGCTCCGGAGAGGGCCATGTCATGACGGGAGACTGCACGCCCCATACTCACAGGCACACCGGCATCATGGTGGCCGCCGCAGTGGCCGGCGCACTGCTGACGGTTCTGCTGCTCTCCTGCACCCGCCCCTCCAGTGGGCCGCGCAACAGCGCAAAAGGCCTCCACGCCCTGGAGGATGACTTCGTCGGCCTCGCAGAGAAGACACTCCCCGCCGTAGTCGGCATCTCCTGTGACATCGAACAGCCCGCCACTATGCCCCTCCCCGAGCGCCTCCAGGAATGGTTCGAAGAGCACGGCCACGATATCCCTGAGGGCCTCTTCGACGATGAGCGGGGCGAACACCTCTGGAAATGGTTTGAGGAGCAAGGCCACCGTCTTCCCAAGGACTTCTTCGATGATGAGCGCGGGGAGGACGCCGACGATGAGACCGACGAAGAGGCTCCCCCGGCACTGAGGGGGGCAAGTATTGGCTCGGGCTGGATCTACGACGCCGAAGGCTTCATCGTCACCAACGCCCATGTGGTCAGAGATGCGACCCGCATCAATGTGAGTCTCAATGACCGTCCCGATGACGATCGCCTCTACGCGGCCGAACTGTGGGGCACCGATCCGAAGAGCGAACTCGCCGTCATCAAGATAGAAGCCGACCGCAGGCTGCCTGCACTGAAGCTGGGTAGCTCGGAGAAGACGAAGGTCGGCTCATGGGTCATGGCAGTCGGGAGGCCCTTTGACCTGCCCCGCACGGTTACGGTCGGTGTGGTCAGCGCCAAGGGGAGGATGCTGCCGGGGCAATCTCAGTACATCTCCATTGGTGACGTCATCCAGACCGATGCGCCGATCAACGTCGGCAACAGCGGCGGCCCGCTGGTGAATCTCGACGGCGAGGTCGTCGGCATCAATGTCGCCATCACGTCACCTGGCGCGGCTTTGATGCCCGTCAGTGTCGGTATCGGGTTTGCGATCCCGGCCGATACTGCCGCCCACGTCGTGCCGAAGTTAGTAGCTGAGCGCAAGGTGCCGCGCGGGTGGCTTGGTATCCGCATAGACGATCTCACGCCGAACATGCGCGACTTCTTCAAGGCACCTGATGGCGGCGCGCTGGTGACCAAGCCGCTGCCCGGCACTCCCGCCGCCGAGGCCAGCCTGCGCGTGGATGATGTCATAGTCGCTGTCGGCGACCAGCAAGTCAGTTCCACATGGGACCTGCAGAAGGCCATCTCCCGCAGCGCTCCTTATGCAAAGGTTGCCCTCCGCATCATTCGCGACGGCAAGGAGAAGGAACTGACCGCCACCCTCGGCGAAATGCCTGCCAAGTACGCCGGCCTCGGCGACCCGAAGACCGTTGCAGCCGCAAAGAAGAAGCAGCTCGGCCTCGAGGTCAAGGCGATAGACAGGGAGCTGGAGAAAGAATTCGACCTCGACCGCGACAGAGGTGTCGTGGTTGTCAAGGTGAAGCCCAACTCCCTGGCGATGGGGAAGGTGCGGCCCGGGGATGTTGTTGTGAAGGTCAATGAGGCTGAGGTCAGGACAGTGGCCCAATACGAGGCTGCTATCAAGGCCGCGCGCGCATCTGAACGCCACTACATGCTGCTGCGGCTGGAACGTCGCATCTCGGATGATGAACTCACGCTCATCACCGCCGACATCGCGCTGGAGCCGTAGCGGCGGGAGTTACGCGGGGGCAGCGGGCTCAGTGCTTCCATCCGTACCAGAAGCCGGCTGCGAAGCCACCGGTGAGAGAGATGTTGCAGGTGAGGATCTTCCAGAGGAGGGTGAAGCCGGACTTGGCAGCATGACCGGCGGGGCCGGTAGCTTCTCGCATCGCCCCCCAGTCCCAGTGGGCGAAGCCATAGTAGGCCAGCACCTGCATCAGCACGAAGACTATGCCGATCATGCAGCCGACGATCTTGGTCACGGACTTGAGCAAGGTCGCGGCGCTGTAGCCGAGAATCCCGCCGAGGGTGAGGATACCGGCGATGGGCAAGATGAGGTCCATTCCGAAGCCGCCTCCTGTAGATGGTCATATCTTAGCGGGGGGGCATTGCAGTGTCAACTGGAGCAAGCGAACATGATGTCGCAGCGAGTCTATCTGCACGGTTTTGGTGATGAGAGACATGCAGAGCTTGCGCGTCTGGCCGCGGAGCACGAACTCAGCGTCGTGGATGCGCTGCCGGCGGATGTGGTAGTGCTCAACGTGGCCGGTGCAGCGGACATCGAGCAGGCGCTGAAGCAGTATGTGGCCGATGCCGGAATGC
>JAUWOG010000341.1 GCA_030612305.1 Armatimonadota bacterium
ACTACGTCAAAGCCGTCAGGGAGAAAACAGAAGAGCGCGATCGGCTCCGCGACCGGCTCACTCGTGAGATAGAAGACGCACTCCGCGCCGGGAAGATATATGCCTCGGGCGAGGTCATGGAACTCGATGGCAAGTCCGAGATTGCCACCATCGCCCAACAGGTCTTCAATAGGGTCATCCCCAACATCTTCACTCGCTTCGACCCAGCTGACAAGAACTTCGAAGCTCAGAAGGACACCGAGCGCTTCTTGGATAAGGCACAGAGCCCACATCGCGTTGCACCCGACCTTGGACTGTTCGATAGCGCTGACCAACTCATCCCCAGCCATGAACTGCTCGAGCCGATTATCGACTGCCTCCGCGACTGGGAAGGGGAGGTCAAGGACCTCGACGGCGCTTCCATCGAGACGCATTTTGATGCTGCGCCCTTCGGTTGGCAGCCTGACCTCATCCGCACGCTCCTCGCCGCCCTCTTCAGGGGTGGCGCCGTCAAGGTGACTGCCGGCAGAGAGTTCTATGACTACACCGAGCTGGACGCCCGGGAGATATTCATCAAGCCCACGAAGTTTCGCAAGGCATACTTCCATGCCATCAAGGAGACACTGTCGCCCAAGCAGCTTGCTGAAGCCAGGGCGCTGTTGCAGACGATGGGCGTGAAGAACGTCCGCGAGGTTGCCACGGACCTCGCGCGGGAGATCAAGCGGCTGTCTGCCAACTTGCTCACTACGAGCCGGCGGGCGACACAGACCGCCGAGTACAGTGTGCCGATATCGGTGACCCATAGGGGCGCGGAAGGCATCTGTGGCGACGTGGCGTATATGGCCGATCCCACAACGATTGTCACACACTTCCTCAACCACTCTGATGCCTACAAGCAGCTCTATGACTTCTGTCAGGCCCTGGAGCAGTTCCTCGGAGAGAAGCGTGAACACGAGTACCTGGAGATTGGCAAGCTTCTAGCTATCTGTGCGGACAATCCTGCGGTGATTGCAGGCGACTCGGACAACGCAATTGCGGATGCCCTCGAGGATATGCAGCAGGTGGACCGTGACTGCGCTATCGTCGAGCGCTGGGACTCCTATGTCCATAGCGCAGAGCGGTTGGAGACAGCATACCGGACAGTCTACTCAAACGCCTATGAGGCCGTCATTGATGCTGCCGTCAAGCTGCGCCCGGGGATCGAAGCACTGCCGGAGTACCAGGAGCTTGAGCCCGCTCGCCGGAATGTAGTCATGAATCCCGTCTTCGGGCCGACTGGATCATTGGGGCTGGAGCCTCTACCAGACCACACCTCCCGCAAGGCCCTGCTACAAGTGCACGACCGGTGGTCGTTGGTGGCTCTGCAAGCCATGGCTGCGTCCATGCCAATCTATCGCCAACAGCTTGTAGAGGCAATCCATAGCCAACTTGACCAACAGCGCGCAGAAGCAGGTGAACCTGTCGTGAAGGTCAAGCGGGTGCAGATCACATCCACACTCCTCGGCACACGGCTCAAGAATAAGACCGGTATTGACGCGATGCTTAAGGGTATTCGGACCAAATGCGCCGAGGCGCTCAAAGATGGCGACGAAATCGAGATCCAGTAGGGAGAGATACTGAGAGTGGCAGATTCTGAGCTGAGAGTCGGAGAAGACACAGGCCTCGACAGGGAGACCAAGAGCCGCATCAAGCGGTGGGTGCTCGGGTTGCGCGGGCAATTCGAGGACGACTTCGCGCTTCAACTCCGGCGCTATGGCATCGAGGCGAACAAGGACAACGGCGGCCCGCCCGAGTACCTCAGCGAGGAGGAGCAGAAGACGCGCCGGCGCCTGCTGGCCGTCATCCGCCGTGAGGAGCAGGCAGAGCCCTCCCGCCAGAAGGCCATTGATGCCTATATCCGCGATGCCACCTTCACCTACATCAACCGGCTCGTGGGCCTGCGCTGCATGGAGGCCCGGGAGCTGCTGTATATCGATGGTGAGCCGGCCGAGGCCATTACCATCCACGGCCCTACGGTGCATGGCGGGCGGCCCAGGCTGCTCGCCCAGATGCGTGATGATAGCCGTGAGTATCGCAATCCGGACGATGGGGAAGAGCGTCTCTGGCGTGACGGGCTGCACCGCGCATTTTCGGCAGTCACCGAGGAGATAGGCGTTCTGTTCGACCCCGAGCATGACTACAGCATCCTGTTCCCCTCCCATGCCGTGCTGCAGGAGGCCGTGCGCGCTATCAATGAGGACCTCCCCTCCCATGTCTATGGTGCCCCGGATTTCCTGGGCTGGGTATATCAGTTCTTCAATGCCGAGGAGAAGCAGCAGGTCCGCAAAGAGACGGGCGGCAAGCCCCGCACAAGCCACGAGCTGGCCGTCATCAACCAGTTCTACACACCCGACTGGATTGTGAAGTTCCTTGTCGATAACACGCTTGGACGCATCTGGCTGCAGATGCATCCCGATACCCGCCTCTACTGGAAGAACCGCATCGGTGACCGCGATCCTGAGACCATGAGCCCCGAAGAGAAGACAGAGGTCATGTTCAGGGGCGTCAACATCGACTACCTGGTGCCTGATACCGGTGAGGATGAGCCCATAGACGCCAAACCGGTCGCCGAGATCACGCTGCTTGATCCCGCCTGCGGCACCATGCACTTCGGGCAGTATGCCTGCACGCTCTTCTATGAGATGTACCTGGAGGAGGCTGAGAAGCTCACAGCCGGTGAGTGGGAGGTGGGAGAGGCCACAGACCCCGCCGGCATCCCCACCGCCATCTTGGAGAACAACCTCTTTGGTGTCGATATCGACCCTCGCGCCATCCAGATCACGGCACTTGCAATGCTGCTGACCACCAAGGAGCAGGCGCGGCTGCATGGCCTCGACCCACAGAGCGTGCGTGTCCGTGACATGAACCTGGTGTGCGCCGACTCCGTTGACCTGGGTGAAGAGCAGCGCGAGAAACTGCTTGAGCACCTGGATCCGGCGGTCTTCGGCGGACCTGTACCGATGCGCCGGGCGGTCGAGGCGCTCTGGCAGAACTTGGAGCATGCTGGCGAGCTGGGCAGCTTGATCCAGCCGGGCAAAGAGGTGGAAAAGGCCCTTGAGCAGCCAATTCAGTTGACCATTCAGTTGTACACCCCCGAGCAAGCCAAGCTCGGGGATGGCCCCGAGTGGGGTGAAGTCCAACAGCGCCTGACCGCCAAGGACAAGACGACGGCGAGGGATTACTTGCTGTCTGAAGTGCAGCGAATGGCGGCGGGCAAGGGCAACGGGAAGGGCAAGGGCAACGGCAACGGGGACATCATGGCGCAGTTGTTTGCCCAGGAGACCGAAAAGGGGCTACGGCTGCTGGAGGTGCTAGGACGGAAGTACGATGTGGTGGTGATGAACCCGCCCTACGGGGAGGACACGACCGACACTCACGACTACATCCAGACGACCTACCCGTCCTCCAAGAATGATGTGTCGACCTGTTTCGTGGAACAAGCAGCGAAGCTCACTTGGTCGGACGGATACATCGGAGCCATCATCCCCCGGTCCTACATGTTCATCAAGCGTCAGGGCGACTTCCGCAGGGAAGTGCTCGGGCACGCCGCCCTCCAACTTGCGGCGGTGGAACTCGGCATCGGGGTCCTCGATGACGCAACCAACAGAACGGTTGCGTCCGTGTTCGCCCGTGGCGGGAACCTACCGAGCGCCGTGTTCATCAAGTGCGACAAGGTAGAGGACAAGCAGTCGCTCTTCCATCTGATGCTGCTGTCGTTAGTCAACCGCACAGATGGCAAAGCGCTCTACAGGAGGCAGCCCAGGTTCAACGACAAAGTCCACGACCGACGCCTGTCCGCCTACTGGTTGCCCAGTGGGCTGCTTCAGCGCTCTGCAAACCCTCATAGGGTCGAGCCCGACCTCTGCGTCGCTCGTGCGGGCGTCTCAACCGCGGACGACGAAAGATTCGTCAGGCATTGTTGGGAGGTACCGTCGCAGCCAGACGGGACAAGGTGGATCGGTTTCAACAAGGGTGGTGAGTTCCAGACCTACTACTACCACTACGACCTCATACTGCGCTGGGACAGCGAATCCCAACGCATCCTCTCCAAGCAGGGCAACCGACTGGCATCCCGGCAGCACTACAGGAAGCCTGGGGTTAGTTACCCAATCATCAGCGACAAGTGGAACTCCTTCAGGGTGTTGCCTCCAGGCTTGGTCTTCTCCAACAAGGGTGCCGTGCTCGTGCCAGAAGG
>JAUWOG010000236.1 GCA_030612305.1 Armatimonadota bacterium
AGAACCTGGCCTTCTGGGACCCTGCACACGAGATATACCGCGAATACCACCGCGAGTTCCGTGAGGAGAGGCGCGGCATCATGACCTCCTGCTCACCGGACATACTGCAGTTCCCCGAGCCGGAGTGGCTCACCTATACCGGCTGCCCGGAAGAGCAGCTCTACACCAACCAGGTGCAGCCGTACTATCGCGCACCGCATATCCTCATGGGCTTCCCCTTGCGCTATGTGGACCGGGGCTGGTCTGACCCCATGCTCCAACTCCCCGGATTGGAAGAGCGTCTCTGTCGCGGCGAGGCCCACCCGCGCTACGGCACAGCGATCACCGACGCAGTCTTCATGACCAGCCGCGACGGCGAGAGCTTCCACCGCTGGCCGGAGGCCTTCATCCGTCCGGGCCCGCGCCGCAAGCGCAGTTGGGTCTATGGTGACAACTTCGTCTTCTGGGGAATGGTCGAGACGGCTGCGGACACCGAAGACGCGCCCGACGAACTCAGCCTCTACGCAACCGACGGCTACTGGGAGGGCGCCGGTATCAGCGTCCGTCGCTACGCCCTGCGCGTGGACGGCTTCGTATCCATCAACGCGCCGCGCTCTGGCGGCGAAGTGCTCACCCGCCCGCTTCTATTCGCCGGCGGCAATCTCGCGCTCAACTTCGAAACCTCCGCCGCAGGAAGCATCCGCGTCGAACTCCAGGACCCCGACGGCCATCCCCTCGAGGGCTACAGCGCCGACGACTGCCCGCCGATCTTTGGAGACAGCCTCCGCCATATCGTCCGCTGGAAGGACCGCGGAGGGGACTTGCGGGCGCTCGAGGGTCAGCCGGTGCGATTGCGCTTCCTGCTCCGTGATGCCGATCTGTATTCGCTGCAGTTCGTACCTTACGAGCCCGAGCCTGCCCGACCGGAGCTGCCCAGTCCTGACTGGCAGGGCACCGACCATCCCTAGTCGCTGCCGGCCTGCCCAACGACAACGACGACGGCCCGACAACCCCGGGCGACGCCTCGCCTCACCCGGTGAATACTCCCATCGCAGGTGCATTGGAGGCGGGGAGGACTCCTGGCCCCGACCGGGGAACGATATGCCGAGTCCAGGCGACGACGTACTGTGGCGGGTCCTCACCGGCCGCGTCCTATTCTACCTGGCCGATACACGGCCCTGAGTCGAAGGGAGATGGTCCACCTGTTTATTGACATCCATTGCCATGCGTATCGAAAGTGCCCGCCATTCGTATGCCAGTTCTGCACCGCAGAGCAGGTGATTGCGCGCTACGACGCAGTCGGCATCGAGAGGGGGGCCTTGCTGCCGATCGTCAGCCCTGAAATCTACTTCCCCCAGGCGAACGAGGACATCCTCGACATGGTCGCGCAGTACCCCGACCGCCTCATCCCCTTCTGCAACATTGATCCGCGAGTCCTGACCAACTCCGCCACTGCGCCACTGGGTGACGTGCTGCGCTACTACCGCGACCAGGGGTGCAAGGGCCTTGGCGAAGTGATGCCGAACATGCCGCTCATGGACCCGATGGTCCAGAACCTCTTCAAGCACGCGGAAGAAGTGGGGCTGCCGGTCATCTTCGACGGCTCGGATCAGCTCACGGGGGATTTCGGCCTCTACGACGACCCCGGGCTGCCGCAACTCGAGCACACCTTGCAGCGCTTCCCCGACCTTATCCTCTTCGGACACGGCCCGGTGGTCTGGTCGGAGATCCGGCGGTGGGAGACCCGGGGAGAACGGGGCTACATATTCGGTCTTGGCGGTGGTCAGGTTGGACGACTCCCCAGCGGGCCGATCGAGGAGGAGGGCGTCGTCCCCAAGCTCTTCCGCCGTTATCCGAACCTCCATGGTGACCTGTCAGACGCAACGCCATGGAACGCTCTGGCCCGCGATCCCGACTACGGCCCTGCGTTCCTCACCGAGTTCCAGGACCGTCTGCTCTACGGCACCGACCTCTGCTCGCCGGACATGCCCCTTCCCATGATTGACCTGCTCCTGGACTGGCGCGACACCGCCAAGATCACCACGCAGGTCTTCAACAAGGTGGCCCGAGAGAACGCGATCCGGGTCTTCGAATTGGAGTAGCCACCCCGCGCGGCCAATCCCAAAACGCGTAGGTCGGCCTGAGCTTGGCGTCGTTTGCCGCGCTCAGGTGGGAATTGGACAAGCGATGCTTGTCCAATTCTCAGCTTCCAGCCCGACGCTCGTCGCTCCTCCAGCCCTCAAAGCCTGCCGAGCACTCTCGCCGCCGCCTCCTCATAGACCTGCTGCCACTCCGGAGCCAGCAGGCACTCCGTCACTTCGTACCCGCCCATGCTGTAGTCGCTTGCCGGCGCACCGTAGTGGACATACCCGTTTGAGAAGGCCGCCACAAAGGTATGTGCATGGGGAGAGGCTTTCTTGACATTCAGGCCCACCTCGGTGAGCACCTCCGCCGGTGATGTTATCAGCACGCAGTCCCCGATCCTGATGCCCTGCACCTCGGCCTCGATTGTCTCCTCCCCGGCCGCATCGTTGCGCGCCTGATGCACTCTCAGTGTGCCCATGTCGCTCTGGATTCTTGCCAATTGCTCCATGGCGTGGATGTTGCCCAGGTACTTCGCGATGTTCTTCCTGTTCCAGGCATCCAGTTCGACAAGCTCATTAGTGCCGATCTCCTCGGCGCGTAGATACCTGTAGGAATAATCCGACGGGTAGTCGGCACTGAGCGCGTACTTGATATACAGAGGCACGAAAGCCTTGAAACTGAGACTCGTGCCACTCAGGGTCGCCAGCAGTTCGGCCTGTTCCTCCTCCATCGCCTCAAGGCGTTGCGGAATATCGGTCCTCCGAGGCAGCGCTACTGTCTCGGAGGCGACACTCAGCGTCGCATCGGCAGTCGCTATCTCTCTGAGTGCTTTCAGAGTGCTCAAGCCCAGCACTGTGCCGATCGGCTCGGAGTCTCGAGGACGGTTGACGTCCTTGTAGAGTACCTCGGTAACGTCCCCGCCTGCCCCCTGCAGAAACAGGGCCATTGCATCATTGCCCAGGTTTTCCTCGATAACGCTTGAGGCAAACCCGGGGTAATTGGCTGTGACAGCGCCCCCGGGAACGCCGATGAGCGGATGACAGGCGAAGTTATAGACCACCGCCAGCGGCCGCCCGTCCATCCCGTCTATGCGCAGTATCCCTATCTCAGGATCCACCGGGCCAAGACCTGCGACCTCTTCATCCCAGGGGCAGGGATGGGCCTGGCGGATAGTCCAGCCTCTCCCGTCCTTGAGCCTCAGCGTGCGGTTGATCGCGATCCGGTCTTCATAGCCGACACCTGTGCCGACCTTGACCGCCGTCATGTTCTGCATCGCCCGGCTCACCGCAGCGAACGTCCTGTCAACCTGCTCCACGTCGTCGCACAACATCCGACCTGTCGGATGCGTGTGCGAGGCGTTGACCAGAACGTTGCTGCCCGGGATCCCCAGTTCTCCCTCTATTCGGCTCCGCAGCTTCGGCAGAAAGTCGTCACCGACATCACTGATACCACCTATCGCTACAACGTCCATAGCGATGATGACCACTTTTGTCTTCCCGTCGTCCAGAACCAGAGCTTTCGCGTACAGCGGGTCGTGAACGACTGCGCCTTCTGCACTGGTGGTGATATCGCTGCTGGCTACTCCGGCGCGCAAAGCCCCGGCACCAGTACCATCTTGCGCAGCAGTGCCGCTCTCCACGCTCTGTTGATCCTCCATAGCTTCCTCCTGCTTGCTGAGTTCTCCCGGTAGCTCACAGTCCCCCGAGGCGAAATGTCAATGTGCGGCCCTCGGACGGCGTTTCTGCAAGCGACACTGGTAGCGTGCCGACTATGTCAGTGCGCCCTGACCATCGTCACGGCGAGTGGAATCGTAAAGCTGTTGGTGCCTTCGATCTCGCGCCGGGGGAAATAGACTTCCTGCGTCTGCTCGCCCTCAATCCGCAGCCCGTGATCCATGCTCAGCACGATGACGGTCTTGCCGCCTTCCTTCTCCACGCGCTCTATCGGGTAGCCGTGCGTGTCCCCGGTCCCAGGCGTGCCGATCATCCATCGCCCGTGGCGATAAGCGCCCTCGGGCAGGTCTGCAGCGCCGGGCAATCCGGCGCCGGCAATGAACGCATCGTTCTCCGCGCCATCAAGCTTGCGCGTAGCCCCGACGATTTCGCCTCCATAGAAACCGATTTCCGGCTTCACCGACCAGTCATCAGCGCTCAGGGCAACGCCGTCAAAGAGCCATACCCCAGTCGTCTTGCCCTCCACCTGCCGCACAATTACCAGCCGCCCCGTGCTGCTGATACCCTCAGCGGTCTTGCGCTCCGGGTACGGTGCCTCATCAAGCGTGCTGATGATGGTGTCAACGGTGTTACCGTGGGTCACACGCAGTGCGACTGCGTTGTCGTCCGGCGGCGTCAGTGCCGGCTGCTCGACGCTGCTGATGAACGGGCTCCCCGAGTATGGCTCCTCAACCGCCACAAAGGTGCTCTGCAGGCCGGCACCATCGGCCCCCTCACCATCAGCGGCCGCCCGGCGCACAAGCAACTGCGGCATCCAGTAGTCGTAGGCCTTGGTGCTGTCGCTTTTCGCCTGCCGCACCGAAGGGCTGCGCCCCAGGAATACTTCGGTCTCCTCGGCACCTGACAGATGCACCCGCACGCCTTTGTCAGGCTCGTCAACATACGCGAAGGTTGTCACCACATCGTCATCGGTCTTCCCCGAGGCTACCTCTCTGATTACTCCGTAGGGATTGAAGCTGGAGCCCTCGGTCCGTGGTTCCTTCCACTCATCACCTGGCTCGAGCATGTTTTCTCGATGCCCGGCGAGCGGCACACTGCACTGCGCCGTCATTTCGTGATTGGCGCTTCCGTGCAGCAGCCAGTCGTGCATCGTCCCGCCCCTGACACGGAAAACGTCAACAACATAGGCATCCGCGGCAGACACCGGCACCGTCACCAACATGCGCCGGTACATATCGAGACCCTCGAT
>JAUWOG010000558.1 GCA_030612305.1 Armatimonadota bacterium
GTCGAGGTCGCCGACAGTCTCGCGGCAGCGGCGTGTCGAGCCGGCGAACTCGGCCCGGATGACGTCCGGATGCGCTCGGAGGCGCTCGACTAACTCCTCGGCGACCGGCAGCATCTCCCCCAGCAGCGCGCGCCGCCGACCCTCGCGGTAGGTCGCGATGCCCTTGAGGATGTTCTCCTCGGTTTTGGCGCCCATGCCGGGCAGGTGCTGCAGCCGTCCCGCCGCTGCGGCCTCTTCCAGCTCGTCAACCGTGCTGATGCCGAGTTCCTCGAAGACTAGAGCCGCCTTGCGCGGCCCGAAGCCGGAGACCTTCAGCATCTCGAGGAGGCTTTCGGGATAATCGTCGAGCAGGGCCTCCTTGTCCTCCGAGGTGCCGGTGGCGAGGAACTGCTCGACGACAGCGGCGATACCCTTGCCGATGCCGGGGAGATCGGTCAGGCAGTCCTCGGCGAGGAGTACGGAGACGTCCTCGGCCAGGTCGGCGATGGTCTCGACGGCGCGGCGGTAGCTCCGGACGCGAAAGACGTTTCCCCCGGTTATCTCCAGGAGATTGGCGATGTCCTCGAGTTCCTGCGCGACGTCCGCGTTGCTCATCGTATGGGTTCCTCATTCTTCTGACGGGCGAGCGGGTGGATGAGTTGCAGTCAGTCGGCTCCGCCAGCGCCACGAAGCTGCTGGAGTATGCGGCGGCTCTTAGTGACGACGGCGAACTGGTGGTCGGTGTGTGCATCGAAAAAGCGGCGAAGCTCGATACGGGCGGGGGCACTGATGCTGAGCCGCGACAGCCTCTCGGGTGCCATGCGCTTGATGCCACGCACCACAGCGCAGGCCTCGGGCGAGAGGGACATGCCGGTCGGCTGCGGTATGCAATTGCTGCACACCAGCCCCGCTTCCGCCGGCACGTAGCAGGCACGACCTTCCAGGGAGGCCTTGCAGCGGCAGCATGCTTCGAGGTCCGGGGCAAGGCCGTGGGTTTCGAAGAGGCCCAGCAGATACCACCAGAGGGCCGGTTCCGGGTCGGTGGTGTCACAGAGGGCCGACAGCGCACCGGCGAGGCGCTCGAAGAGGCCGGGCAGCGCTTCATCCGGCTCCGAGGTCTTGGTCGTCAGCTCGGCGATGTATGAGGCGTACGTGAGGCGCGTCACGTCTTCGCGCAGGGCGTAGTGTGGCTCGATGACCTCGGCCTGGGTGAGGCGGTCGAGGTCGCGGCCCTCGGCCAGCAGGAGGCGCGAGAGGGTGAAGATTTCGACTGCGGGCGCGAGCTTACTGGCCGGCCGGCCGATGCCCTGGGCCACAGCCTCCACTTTGCCCCGGTCGGGCGTCAGGTAAGTGACGACCCGGCCCGTGCCCTTGTACTTGCGGGCCTGCAGCGTGATGCCCAGCGTCGAGTAAGTTGCCATGAGAGCCTCAGATGCCCAGCTCGGCGATGACGGTGAGCGTGGCGCTGGTACCGATGCGGTCGGCGCCGGCGTCAATCATCGCTTCCATGTCGGCGAGAGTGCGGATGCCGCCTGCGGCCTTGACACCCATCTCCGGGGGCGCAAGCTCGCGCAGCAGCCTCACATGCTCCACACTCGCCCCCTCCGGCCCGAAGCCGGTGGAGGTCTTGACGAACTGCGCGCCGCCTGCGACGGCCGCCCTGACTCCGCAGGCGATCTCGTCTTCGTCCAGATAGCAGGTCTCGAGAATCACCTTGAGCACCGGGCCTTCGCGCCTGGCTCCCATGGCTCCCGCGACTGCCGCGATGTCGGCGGTGACGATGTCGCTTTCCCCGGAGCGCAGCGCCGAGATGTTGACCACCATGTCCAGCTCAGCGCAGCCGGCGGCCATCAGCGCGCCGGCCTCCGCCGCCTTCGTCCCCGACAGCGCAAAGCCGAATGGGAAGCCCACCACCGAACCCACCGGCGTGGGCGAGTCCGTGAGCTGTGCCACGGCGGCGCTCGCCCAACTCGGCGGCACACAGACGCAACCGAGGCGGTGCTGCTTGCCGATCTGACAGGCCTCGAGTATCTCCCGCCGCGTGCAATCCGGCTTCAGCACCGCATGGTCAATCATCGCAAGGAGCTCGACGGGCGAGTTGTTCATTTGGGGTGTCCCTTCTGGGTGAGGTCTAGTGCTCTCTCAGTCGTGTTGCTTTGAGTTTGATGATGGCGGAAGACTCGGGCTGGAAGACGCTGCTGCTTTATGGGCCTTTTTCCTGAGCCATTTCACACTTGCGGCGCGGTACAAACCTTTGTCCCACAAAGGCTAGTCATTTTCAATGAATTGTGAAAAGTCTCTAACAGATACGACAATGACTTCGAGAAATGGCAACAGCCCGCTCCAACCGATTCGAGCACAAACCCCCTCTCTCGAATAAAGCAGCAGCGTCTGGAAGCTTAGCACGCTGAACAGCGCGTTCTCACCTACGCTTCGCAAATGTCGCGAAGCGCAGGCCGAGCCACCCGGTTGGGGTTGGGATTGCTGGCAAGAGACGGACGAACAGGTTCCTGGATAGCGCTATGGTGACAAGGATGAAGAGAACAGGCGTAGTGGTGATTGTGGTTGCGTTGATTGTGGTGAGCGGGTGCTCGCAGCGAGGGATGGTGCGAGCGAACCGCCGGGCTGACTTCTATACGATGGCCGAGTTGCTCAATGATTACACCTGGCTGAAGGATACAGCGGGCGGGTGGCAGACGGTAGTTGATACCGATGCGGATGCGGCCCTGTCTTATGATGACCTGGCCTCGTATCCTCTGGGTAATGGGGAGATATTCGGGATCAATGGGCTGTCGCTACCGCTGGGGACGCTGATCAACCTGATGGTCCGGGGTATCAGAAACAGGCGGGCTTCTTC
>JAUWOG010000715.1 GCA_030612305.1 Armatimonadota bacterium
ATCGCCCCGTATCCCGACGCGGTCAGCCAGGTGATAGGCGACACCCATCGCGTCACCGGCGATGAGCACACCGGTGGGCCAGTCAATGTCGTGGGGGAGCTTGACGCAATGATGGGCCGGCGCAGTCTTGTACTCGGCGTGAGCGTTTCCGCAGTAGCTCTGCTGCTCGCAGAATATCGCATGGTCCGCGCGGCAGTAGGCGCACTCACCACAACCGATGACGGCATGGACGCCGACGCGGTCGCCTTCTGAAAAGCCGGGCTGCCCGTTAGCATCCACCACCTCACCGGCGAATTCGTGCCCACCATTCCCGCCGGGCATTCCCTGCCCGGAGCGGAAACTGCCCATCTCGCTGCCGCAGAGAGCCGATACCCGGATGCGGATGAGCAGCTCACCATCGGCAGGCTCCGGCATGGGTGCATCCACTACTTCGACCACACTGTTGCCGGCGAAGAGGAGTGACTTCATGGTGGGCGTCCTTTCTAACCCGGACTATTCATGAACACCGAAAAAGGCGTCGGGCTGGAAGCTGGGCGCAAGCGGAGCTTGCATCCGGAGTTTGCTTCGCAAACTCCACCGAACCCAAGATGTTATCGCGTTCTCACCTGTGCTTCGCAAACGACGCGAAGCACAGGCCGACCTACGCGTTTGTAGGCAGGTGAGGTTAGAGGTTGAAGAGGCGCTTGGCATTCAGGCCCATGATCTGGCGCTTGTCATCGTCGGGGATCCTGGCGGCGAGGAGCCGCCCGAACTGGCAGCGCACATCAATGAACGGCAGGTCGGTGCCGAGGAGGACGCGGTCGGCGCCGGCTTCCTGAACCATGTACTCGAGCCCGCCGTAGGGCCGGCCCGAACCCGCGATGTCGAGATAGACGTTCGGGTTGGCCTTGGTTTCGGGCACCAAGCTCCTGATGGCCTCCCAGCTATTCCCTGAATGGGCATGGAGGAAGGAGATGTTGGGAAACGCGGCGGCTTGCCTGGTGAGGAAGGTCCTGCCATCCTTCTCGGGGCCGTCCCAGACGTGCGAGAGGATCGGGACGTGGTTCTCGTTGGCGTAGTCATAGACCGGCCCGTAGCCGAAATGGGAGCAATCCACTTCGTGCAATGAGGAGTGGAACTTGAAGCCGGGAATGCCGTCGAGCTCGTCGTGGTAGCGGGCTATCTCGGCCTCGATTGTCGCCAGCGGGTAGCGCGGGTTGATCGTGATATAGGCCAGGATGCGGTCGGGGTAGGCCTGTGTGGCCTCTGCAACCTGACGGTTGCCCTCCTCAATGTCCGGCCCGATGGCGACATGTGGTGAGGCGACAGTCATGTCTATGCCCACCAGGTCCATGTTGGCGATCATCGACTCCGGGGAGCCGTCGCCGGGAATATGGAAGTTGTACCAGGGGCCCATGTGGGCGTGAATATCTATGATGAGCTCGTCCGCCAGACGGAGGCCGGACTTGAGCATCTCGATACAGGTGGCTTCAGACATTTTCGTTTTTCCTCCTATATTCCCAGCAGGTTGCGGAGATTGTCGCCGGCGATGAGCGCTGTCTCGGCATCGGTGAGGCAGTTGTAGGCAAGCTGAACCAGCGCGCCGCCACCTTCCATCTCCGGCAGGCCGGTGCCGAAGATGAGCCGCTCGGCCCCGAAGCGCTCGCAGACGTCCTCGATGCCCCAAGTAATCTGGAAAGTGTTGCTCTCCAGGTAGAGGTTGTCATGCTTCTCGAAGAGGGGGTAGATGTGCCGGGTGATGCGGTACGAGGTACCGAGAATGATGAGGGGGAGCTGTTGGTAGCGCGGGAGGATGTCGGCGATCTGTGCCCAGTTAGTCTGCTGCATGTCAATGAGTGTTGGGAC